>WRCH01000019.1 GCA_009784115.1 Chitinispirillia bacterium | reverse complement strand
TTACATATATGAAATCACGTTTCTGCTCTCCGTCGCCGTAATTTGGGTGTTCTGATTTGAAAAGCGTAATTTTCCCCTCATCACGCGCCCTTTCAAAAACTTTGCTCACTACACTGCGCATATCGCCTTTATGCTCTTCATTAGGCCCAAATACATTGAAATATTTCAGTCCGACTATATTTTTAAGCAATCCGTGTCTTTTGGCGTAGAGATCAAACAGCTGCTTTGAATATCCATACATATTTAAAGGACGCAAGTTTTCTATCGAGCTCTCATCATCAACATATCCTAACGCCCCGTCACCGTAAGTAGCCGCGCTTGACGCGTAAATAAACCGTACATTTTCACCCTGTTCCCTCTCCCGCTTCCACCATTTGGCAAGGCGGCAGGTATAACGGTAATTATTCTCAATTAAGTAATCGGCATTTTTTTCAGTTGTGGACGAGCACGCCCCAAGATGAATAACAGCGTCAACCAACGAGTTAAATATCCCATTCTCAAGCCTGTCGATGAAATCTTCTTTGTCTAAATAATCTTTAAACCTGAGCGCCGCGAGATTTTTCCATTTGTCAGCGCAATGCAGCCTGTCAACTATAATGATATTGTCAATCCCGCGCTTGTTGAGAGCCGATACTAAAGCGCTGCCTATAAATCCTGCTCCGCCTGTTACTATGATCATTGCGTATCCTTTACAAATTACAGAATAATATAACTTATCAATACCTAACCGAGTAAGAATAACCCACGCGCCGTACTGATCACTATAGACAAATATACAATAGTACTTGACCAAAAGACAATTTATTAATTGCAATAATCCACAACAGGCTTTATATTTTCTTTATTAGTAAAATCTAAATTTTTCCCATAAGTTTCTATTACCAATTTTTCGTCAGTTGTCAACTTTTCAACAGGTTTTTTATCTATTTTTCTCTTAGCAATCCAAAAAAACAGTCTATACATAAAGTTTAATTTATAATGATCAAACCCGCCTCTAAGAAAAAACAGCTTCAAATGTTTAAAAAGTTCATTGGGAACTGCTTTTTCTACATATCCGCTGATTCTATCAGTAACCGCTTCATTGCTCATATCTTCAATTCCGCACGCGCAAAAAACAAGTTTTTTATCCTTTATCAAGCTGTAATTTTTTGTGAATATGCTCAATCCTTTTATCGCACCGGCAAGTATCGGACTGCCCAATATCAACACATCATAACCCAAAAGCATATCCGGTTTAATATCATTTATATGATATAAATCACCTTTTAATTCTTCCGCAATCCACTGGGCATATTTTTTTGTAGTGCCGTTTTTTGAATAATACATTACCAAAATTTTATTCATAAATTCTCCTTTTACTATCACTTTTATTTGGGTATATCACCGCCAACAGAATGATGTTTACGCTGTGGGCAAAGAAGCGGTCAGTACACAAATATACAATGACACTTGATTATAAGACAATGTATAATGTATAATTAATAAAGGAGTAGAAAAATGCCTAATACAATAAATATGCTTCTTGACGTAAACATCCCCATAGCGGTTCAATTGGGCCAAACCCGTATGAGCGTGCGCGACCTCCTAAAAATGAAAAAGGGACAGGTAGTAAAGCTAAACCGCATGGCCGGTGAGCCGGTAGACGTATTCATCAGCAAAAAGATGCTGGCCAAAGGTGAAATCACCGTAATAGACGACAAACTCTCAGTACGCATAGCACAACTCTACAGCGCAAAAGAAAAATTCAAATACCTATAAAACTATACCCCCTTTATTGTGCTTTTGCTTTTGACGTTGCTTTTGACGTTGATTTTTTAGTTGTTGATTTTGACTTACCGGTTTTAAAAAGTTTCCCCTTGAGGGGAAATTGAAAGGGTGCTAATACAGCGGGGCGTTACGGGGGCCGACAAATAGCATGGCCTCCCCGTAGAGGGGGCGGCGGAAGCCAAAAATATTGAACGTCTTTTTGTTCAATATTTTTGGCTGGAGACAGGGGGATACTTCCCCCTCCTATATCCTCCTATATCCTCCTATATCCTCCTATATCCATCCATTTTCAATTAATCAACAATATGATCCGCAGGAAGAATAAAGGCCATAGGATTAATAGGACGACCCTTATGATGAACCTCATAATGCAAATGCGGCCCGGTACTTCTGCCGCTGTTGCCCATGTAACCGATGAGCTCGCCTCTTTTAACAAACTGCCCGGGAGTTACCGCGGCTTTATGCAGATGAGCGTAGTAGGTGATATACTCACCGTTAAGATGGCTGATTTTTACTAAATTGCCGAAATGAGTCCAGTTGCTTACATTTTGCACCTGACCGTCGGCGGTGGCGTAAATTGGAGTCCAAACCTCATTTGCGATATCGAGCCCTTCGTGCATCAGCCTCAGGCCGGTAAAGGGGTGAAAACGAAAACCGTATTCAGATGTGATGCGTCCGTGAGCGGGCCAAATTGAGGGGCGCTTAGACCACCTGCTGTGCATTCTCTTGACATTTTCTGAGGTTTGAAGAAATGTTGATTCCTGAAGCTCCGCCTGACGTAAAAGAGCGGCCGTCTGCAAACGCAGCGATTCCGCTCTGACAATCACAGGATCAAGCATGGAGGCAAACAGCATATCTTCCTGCGAAGGCAAACCGCCCACACCGGCCAAACGCACCTCGCTGTCGATAGCTTCCATGCCGTACTTGAGCCTTGCGTTGTCTTCGTAGTTGACGATACGGGTTATGGTCTCTTTTTCACCCTGTACGAATCTTTCCAAGTTTTCAATTTTTTGTCTGAGGTTGCGGTTCTCGCGGCGCTGTTCCGATACGCCGAGCACCGCTATGCCGTAACTTGAGGCCAAGTAAACTACGCGCGCAAAACCCGCCACGCCGACAAGCGCGGCTAATATGCAAAACATCGTAATAAACCGCGGGATTCTCACCGAACGCGCACCTTTTGAGTTACGCGAATCGGCAAGGACTACATTCCATCTATGTTTTATCATTTTTCAATTTTTCTCACTGTGATTATCAAGACGCACGTTTTATCCCTCCCCTGCTTAAGGCGCGGGGCCGGCAGCCGCATTTGTCTCAACTGTCAAACCAACAAGTTATCGTTCAATAAATAGATATCACTATCACGCTTATAATTTTATAATTATTTATAAAAAACGTCAACATTTTTTATAACAATATAAAGAGTTATATCTAAATATTATATATAAATTAAATTAACGAAAAGAAAGAATCAAGTTTTTTTACAAAATTTAGAGAAAAAACTGACAGAGGGCAGACACAAATCAATACTTATTTAAAACTATGTGTCTGATTTTTGAGTTTCTGATTTTACAAACGCGGCTTCAAACAGTGTCATTTTGTCAAGAATCTTCACTGCTGAATCATCATTGTAAACCGCAAAATAACGCGGAGAATCCGGCGGCAGTCTTCTTAGACAAGAGAGAACTTCCATGCTGTGTTTAAAGCGCGGCAGCGGCTTTACAAGCTCTGCCAGCACTACTTTTGAGAGTTTTGAGCTGTCTGCCGCGTAATAAAAAGCCGCGTCCTGAAGCGATACATAGCCTGCGGGCGGGCCATGCTCTTTGTCAAACACTATAACCTCATCACCCTGCGTCTGCGCGTCTTTACAAAGTTCACTTAGCGGCTGAGTCGTTTTATATACAGCATTAGTTTTTCTCCACTCGTCAAGCGTCACGCTGAGCTCGCCGATTCTCTTCCCTTTCATGCCCAAAGTATTCTCAAGCATATCGTCGGCGCTCTCAAAAATATTCCCCCGCCTTGCTCCCTCTACCGCTACAAGTATAATATCTTCGCGCACTTTAGCGCTGTAAGACTCACCGCTCCCCTGCTCTCCGCTCTTTTTCCAAATTTTTGAAACTCCCGAAAAAAACCAAAAAAGCGGCGTTAGCAATAGATAGAAAAAACCGAGAAACGGAATTGATTTAATTGTCAAACGGTATGGATAAATACGATAGAGCGACTTAGGCAGTATCTCACTAAAAATAACCATAACAGGGGTAAGAAATAGAGACTCCGGCGACGGGATGGCGCTCAAATTAAAGGATACACGGGCGTCAAGCTCCGAAAACAGCTTGATAAATACGAACGCCGCTCCTACGTTGCAAACATTGTTGCCGATGAGCACAGTGGTAATAACACGCTCACGGTGTTTCATAAGACGCATCGCAATGCGGGCGCTGAAGCTGCCCTGAGCCGACGCGTGGGCGACTTTGAGCGGATTCCACGAGATAAACCCCGTCTCCGAACCGGAAAAGAAACAGGAGACGAGGATGCAGAGCATAAGTAATAGGAGTAGTATTAACATAAGTATATTCAGTTGTCAGTTTTCATTGCGGCGTAACCGTGCGCAGTTCCACACCGCTGTAATACGCTTTTAAAATCTGTTCAAAGTTTTGTCCCGCTCTTGCGCGGGCTATCGCTCCGGTTTGACACATCCCTATTCCGTGGCCGTAGCCTCTCCCCTTTATTACAACTCTCCCGCCGGCGGCAGTTTGAACCTCGAAGTTTGAAGAGCGCAGTATCGGATTTGCGGCAAGCTCTCTGCGAAGAAGAAAGCGCACCCTGTCTCCGCCTGCCGAAAAAGTACCGCTGCTTGACACAATGGAGCATGATTTAACTCTGCCGCATGCAAAGCGCTCCTTAACCTCAATCTTGCGCAGATTACCCTTAAAAGGCGCGCTGATATTAGCGTCTGTGGAGAAGCGCGTCATGATTTTTCCAAGCTGCGCGCCATTCCAGCTCTCCTCCCATGTAAACGCCCGCGACTGACTGCAATAGATATTGCCCAAAGAGTCTGCATCGTCAATTGAGCGCAGATAAGGCCGGGCGGCCCCGCCCCACACATCCTCAATATTTGCGGTTTTACCGCCGCAGGTGGAGTGATAGAAAGCGCCCGCTATCGCGTCACCGTAGACCATTATTATGTCTTTAGTCTGCTCTATCGCCAAATCAGAGACCGCGTATTCGACTTTGGCTCCCGCGTAAACCTGATCCGCTACTGTTGAGACCAAATCAAATATATTCCTTTGATTTGCCGCCATTCTTTTATAGGCGTAAGTGCGGGCCGCCACAGCCTGAACCTTAACCGCTTCGATAGCAGACTCGCCTAAAGTCCCTATCTCTTTTGGGACTACGCCTCTTAGATAATCTTCTACGTCAAGGACGTTTATAAAGGAAATCGCTTTGGCGCTCTCTGATGTTATGATAAGCGTGCCGCGGTAACTGTCGCCGCCAAGCCTAAGCAGATGACGCGGATCGTCCACAATAAGCGTACATGGCAGATTCAAAGTGCGTTTAGGGTTTCCCTCAGACTTTACGGCAACGGTATTTCCTGTGGATGCTTCAAAATGTATGGGATTATTAAAAGTTACCGTTCCGCTGTTAGTGCGCGCTGTAATTTCCGCGGATGAGCTTACGGCGCCCTCCTTTACATTGCGTCTTAACATTACTCTAATGGGCCGCATATCAACGGTAAAGTGTTCATGATCATCTGTAAACGCGTCGGCGAAAGAGTCTCCCTCAGGCGCCGATTCCTCAAACACCCCGCCGAAATCCGCTTCGTTAATATCAGTGCGTACCTTGCGCTCTTTTGCCGCTGCCGCGGGTTTTGATTTTTCATTATCTTCTGCAGCTTGAACCGAACTGCTGCCGGAAGCAGGCACTGGGGGATTGGGAACAAGAAACGGAGCGCAGCTTGTTACAAAAATCAGAAACGCCGCGCACAAAACAGCTTTTACACTGCCAATACGATATTTGCTGATGATTGTAATTACTATACTCACGCGTTTTTTTCAGAGATCTTTTTGAGTTTACCTTTAAGTAATGCGCGCTGAACAGACGAAACATGGTCTATAAAAAGAATTCCGTTAAGATGATCAATCTCATGCTGTAAAGCCCTCGATAGAAGTCCCGCGGCGTTTTCTATCGTATAAAATTCGCCGTTCTCATTCTGAGCTTTAACACTGAGCTGCGCCGGACGGTTTATCTTAAGCGAGATACCTGGCATGCTTAAACACCCCTCTTCGTAATCTTCCGATTCTGCGGTGGAATATACTATTTCGGGATTTATGAGAACATAAGGCGCACTCTCGCCGCCGCTTGCGTCTATAACGGCAAGCCGAAGCGAGACTCCAATCTGAGGCGCGGCAAGACCTACACCGTCCTCCGCGCCCATTGCCTCAATCATCTGCGCTACGAACTCTTTGAGATCATCGTCAAACTTTTCGACAGGAGCGGCTTTTTTTCTTAAAACCGGATCACCGTAATACCGTAATTCTAACAATTTTCAATTCCAATCATCAATAAAAATTATTTTTTGTCACCATCCTGCGCCCCGGTATCATTACCGAGTACGCTTGACACCGCCGATTTAGTGACCTCAAGAACAGTGCCTTCACCGGTTTTCACCATGTAAGTGTTATCTTTGACATTTGTAATCACCGCTACAATCCCGCCTATTGTGAGAATCTTGTCGCCTTTTTTAAGCGCTGAAAGCATTTTTTGACGCCCCTTCTGCTTTCTCTGCTCAGGGCGTATCATCAAGAAATAAATGATAACAAACATCGCTATCATTATAAACATAAAGTTGCCGCCAAAAGCGGCAGGAGCGTTTTCTCCATGCTCCTGAGCGATCAGCGGCATTGTAAAGAGAGCTGCGGTTGAAATGGACATTGCTGTTTTTGTGAAGAGTGTCATCTTTTCCCCTTTCAATTATTCGATTATAAAAATTTAAAATTTTCATCAGCATTTAATTCGGTAAGTCTATAAAATAAATAGTGGAGACTGTATAATGTGGAAAATAATCAATTGTATACAGAAATAATAATAAAAGAATGCTTGCGTTTACTTAAATTAAGCGTTACACTTTAAATAGAATTATATTTTCAGTTGCTGAGTGCGTAATGTATACCGGTATTTATGTTCTTGAGGGACGTAACAATGGCAAAAACATTGACATTACACATGACTTGGAGCTCAGGTAATGTGATATTTGATGATTTGCTGTTATTCTCTTTAGTCCTTGAAATTGATAAACGTGATGTTGCAGGTATACAGGATGTTAAAACCAACATTAACATTAATTTTGTAAGTTAAGCGAAAAATTTCTGCTTTTCATTTTTGCAATCGTGAATTCAACCAAACTTTGCGGGATAAAATTATGAGGATTCTCTTACGATAACCCCTCTGTTCCATAACTCATTACAGCTAAGGTCCAAGTAATCATTTCACGGTCTAAAAACTCCGCTCCCCCAATTAAAAAAAAACTATTGACAACCACTAATACATTATTATAATATCTTTATATCCGTTGGCAGATCAAATATCAATATTTACTAAAACGGGAATCTTCGGCAAAATGCCTCCCGGATATCATTGATAATTGACAACCTATTTTTTTGAGGACAACACTTTTTATCAGGAGGGTTACAGCATGAGTAAAGTACGTTTGTTCAGCGTGTTATTCGCGGCGATGTTCGCGATGACGGCACTTTTCGGGTGCGGCGGCGACAGCGGCGGCAGTGTCAAGCCAAACGACAAATTTGAAGACGGCAGATTAGCAGGTACGTGGGAGCATAAATCGGGTAATGATGCTATCTCTACTATTACAATTACCGGTGACGGGAATTTTTCAATGACCTCTGTTTTGGGAGTTATGGAGGTTAAGATCGCGACAAAAGGCAACAGTGAAATTTGGGTCGGCGGTTCCAAGATGTTTGATTACTCAATCAGCGCGGACGGCAATACGCTTACTTTGGACGGCGTGCAATATACCAGGAAGACCGATAACGGCAATACCGGCGAGGGGCTTATTCTCGGCGCAAATCAGGCATGGACAGACGAACACGAGTGGCCCGGCGAAGCGGACGGTTATATCTTCATGGCTAACGGCGCTTATCAAGCGATCAGCAACTACTGCGGCGTTTGGGAAGTTAACTGGGAAAGCACATATACCGTCAGCGCCAACACATTGACACTTAATAATGTTATGGGTATGGACATACCTTCAAGCGTACCGTTTATTATCGTTGATAATAATACGCTGATTATCAATGGTGATGAATACAGGGTAACAGAAAACGTAACTGTCGTAACCGAAGGCGGTTGTGAGAATGATGAAGAGCTGTTGTCAAAGAGCAAAATGTCAGCTCTTAAAAACAGACAGAAACTTAAGAATTTTCAGTAAGTAAATAACATACCCAACTACAGGAGGCACTATGTTTACCGATATAAGCAGGATTGATAACAGCAAAACAGCTTGCGGCTCTTGGCGCAAGCCGATTTTTACGGCGTTAGCCGCGATACTGATTATCGCGGGCGGCGCGCTGGCGCAAACCCCGTTCACATGGGGGGCGGCGGGCGGCCCGGCGCTTCACAGCGCCGATAACGCCGCCGCCAACAGAGGCGATGACGTAAGCTATATTGTCCATGTTCTCAGAGAGGGCGCGGATAATATTAATCCCGCGGTGCTCCGCTTTAATAATGTTGCAGTTACGGACGCGCAAAGAGATATAATCCGCACTGCGGCCAGCGGCATGTTAGCGCTTTCTCCGAACTGGACAGGCAGTTCTAACAGGGCGCTTCGTGTATGGACAGATTTGTCCGCCGATGTTGAGGGCGCCTCGGGCAGTGTGGAGGAGTTGGATTTCATTACAACCGCGAATCAAACCGCGGGCGCTATGATAGGTCCGACAGCTAATTTAAACCCTATAGAGATAAATATTCCGATGCGCTTTCTGTACCTGCCCGCTGAGGGCGGTCAGCCGGAAAAATTTGCGAGTGCGATTTATGTCTTAACAACGCTCAGCTCTACTTCGGCAACTCTTACCAGCGCCATAACCGACCCGCCGGTTGAAAACAACGACGGCCTGTTTAGAAGAGACGTCCTTAACGCAATAAATCACGCGGTATTAACGATGACCGCTCCCCCGCCCTTTGCCACAAACATCTCGCTTAACTATGGGGCGACCGAGTCTGAAATGGGCTTTACATGGTGGACGCCCAAAGACTCTGCCGCCGAGTCTGTTCTTCAGCTAGTGCCGGCGGCCCAGCTTGCAGGCGGTCAAATGCCGGCTAACCCAACTACGTTTACCGGCGACCATGAAACTATGGGCGAGACGGTACCTTTCCCGATTCCGTCCAGTTTACCCGCGTATGCTTTCGACGTAAACAGGGTAATGGTTACGGAGCTGATACCTAACACCGAATACGCTTACCGCGTAGGCGACGGAACCGACGGCAACTGGAGTGAGATATTCACTTTCCGTACTTTCAACCCCAGTACAGGCCACACCGCAATCGTGATCGGCGATCCGCAAATCTCATCGGGCGCGCTTACAAGGATGAGAAACGCCTGGGCGCACACACTCGCAAGCGCGGCAGCGAGAGCAGACGACGCCAGTTTTATAATAAGCGCCGGCGACAATACCGCTTACGCTAACGATGTGGTTGAAATGGAAGCTTATCTGTTTCCGTCCGAACTCAGGAGCCTGCCGGTATTTACTACCGTCGGCAACCACGACGCCATCGACCAAAGAGGAGGCGCCGGCTATCAGCCGAATCTCGGTTTGCTCTCTTTAGTTTATAACTGGCCGAACCATGACTGGATGGGCGGAAGCCCCACCGCCTCCGGCGGCACTAATGACCAGCGCAGAGGCGGCGGCAACCATTATTTCAGCCACGGCAATACGCTGTATATATCCCTCAACTCCCTAATCACTCCAACCCTTGCCACCCTTAACATGCACAGGGCATTTATCGAAGAAGCCGTGGCGTCGCACCCCGGCGCTGTGTGGAAAATCGTGAATTTCCACCATGACATTTTCGGCAGCGGCAGCGGCCACTCCGCCGGTATGGTGGCAAGCGGCAGGCAGGATCTCGCGGCGATACTTAACGAGTTTGGGATCGACTTTGTTATAAACGGGCACGAACACACTCACTCCCGCTCTCTGTTTATGAACGGTACTGCCGTTGTACAGGAGCAAAGACCGGTTGATTTTGCGGGGAACGTGAGAGAAAAGCTCGTATTTGAGCCGCATCCCGGCACGTTTGTCGCGCCTGACGGTATAGTGTATATGACCTTGGGCAGCGCCGCCGACTTTCCAAAATACACCTCCGTAATTCCGCATCACCCCTGGGTTGCCTACACAGACCCCGAGGAGTATGACGATTACGCGCAGTATTCTATTATGAAGATAGACGGCAACTCTCTCACGTTCGAAACTTACGTAATCCCTTACAACCCAGCCACCCGCTTACCAACGGATGAACCGGAAGTGATGCACAGCAGTATTACGCTCCGCAAAACGGCCGTGTTCAGTGATTTGCAGGAGTTGATTACAGGCGCCAAAACATTGCAGAAAGGCGACATCACAGATTTGACATGGGACGCGTTCCAAGCCGCGCTAACAAGCGCTGAGCAGATCGCTTCCAGCGCCGCCGGGGAAGCGGTACACAGCGCGTTTATGGATATTTACGACAAATATTACGAACTTGAGGCGCAAACCGATAAACAGGCGCTTGCCGCCCTGGTCGAAGAGGCGGCGGCTGTACTTGAAACCGCTGTTGAAGGTTTATGGTATGGTCAGTATCCCGCCGGATCGATTGCTGTATTGCGTGCGGTTTTTGATGCTGCCGCGGAGGTTAACGCTCTAAGGCTCTCTACGCAGGCGGATATCGATGAACAGTACGGTTTGTTAAGAGCGGCATTCGACGCTTTCCTTGCGGATATAAGCGTTATACCGCGTCCCTGGATTGACATCCACGAGATTCCGGCGTCGGGAGTTTACACAATGGGTTTAGTTGACTGGATGGATGAATCCGTCAGGCTAAACACCCACTGGACTCACATGAACTACTGGCCAAGATATTTCGCGCATAATACGAAGTACAGCTTCGCCGGCGGTACTTTCGCGCAAAACTATACAACCTTTGCCGAGGGCAGCGCTCCCAACGGTCCGCGGACCGAAACGCCTTTTGCCCCGGCTAACGCTATGGGAGGACGCCGCCCCGGCGCCGCGGAAGCGGCTTCGCACATAACAAGAACCCACGCGGGCGAGTGGATACGGTATGAACTCAATGCTGCGCGGTCGGGTGAATACCGTGTACGGTTGGGTGCGATTAACCCGCAAGGATCACCTATGGAGGTACGTTTAAGGGATCTAAACCACAACACGCTCGCAGCATTTAACATTCCGGCAAACCACGGCACAGCCGGAGAGTGGGAAAGCGCTCCGATGATATCCGCGAACCGCAATATTTACCTGCCGCGTGGCAAGTTTATAATCGAGATGGTGTTTATGAACGACGGCGTCAGCCCGGGCCATATCGGCTCAGGTATTCCGGCAGTATACGCAAACGGTCCGAATGTAGATATTCTCACATTTGAACGCGTCGGCGCCGGACTGCCGCCCGCGTTTAACAGACCCGACAACATATTTATCCTGCCGGTTCTGCCTAACGACGCCGCCGGAAATGTACTAAGGCAGCGCGGATGGGGCACTAACGGAGTAAGCGGAGAGTGGGGAGCGATAACAGGAAGTCCGCTGACCCCAAATGAAATAAGATCGGCGACCCACATAGTATTTGAAGTGGCGGCAAGGCCGGCGGGCAACGTTGACGTAGTTTTGGCAGGCAACGCCCCTGGCCTCGGAGACTGGAATCAGCAAACCTATAACAGCATGGGAGCAAGCGCTACCGGACACAACGCCGTCTATAACGCTGATTTAAAAACATACACGATTGATCTGAGATTACATCCGGCATATGAGCTTTGGCGCAACACTACGCACATCGGCAGAATCATAGTTTCACACAACAGCGACGGCTGGGAAGAGCTGAATGTCATAACAGCGTATTTAGTTCTTGACGAGACCTATGTGCCGGTATCGGTACTTACAAACGATCGTGTGGTTCCGGCCGGCCGCGGCAACAGTAAGGATACGGCGCAAATCAATTCGCCCGATGTTTTGACAGGCGGATTTTTTGTGGGCCCAAACCCGGTAAACCGGTTTGACGGCGCAGTCAATTTTTATCGTCAAGGCAAGCGTATAAATGACGGGGTGCTGACGATTTATGACGCATCGGGTAATGTTGTAAGCAGAATCTTGATATCAGACCGCGGGAGCGGAGCCGAGGCCCGCCGTGTTGCAGGGTCATGGGATCTGACAGACCGCCGGGGCCGCCCGGTTGCCGACGGAACGTATTTGATTCGCGGGACGCTAACCGCGTCAGACGGTTCAAGGGAACGGGTGTCGGCGCTGATTGGCGTTCGGTAACTCATTTATACTGAGTAACGGCATAAATCTGCACTGTGCCGCTAAGCAGCCTCACGGCCCTACGTGCAGCTGCGTGCGGTGCGGTGTAGATTTATGCCGTGAAGCGAATTGCGTAAATTCCGCCGTCCGTAAAGTATCAACTCAACAGATCCGCTTCACCCGTAGACTGTATGAGAATCGTAGTAGGCATCCCGAAGAGAAGCTTGCCGAAGGAGTCTTGAAAACGCGGCGCGTCGGTATTTGCGTCTACCTGAAAACCCATGAATACCACAGCGGCAGAGGCGCTGTATTTGCGCAGCAGATTCGGGAAAGTGTCCTCAGAGAAAATAATCTCAATCTCTATATCCATACGCGCGGCCTCAATAAGCTGCTTCAGTTCGCTGTAAGCGCGCGTTCTCTCTTCTGATGAGTTGACAAGACGTAATATCCTTATTTTAACCCCGCTCCATTCGCTGTTAAGTGAGATCAGATACGAGAGAATAACCATTAGCGAGCCGTTGCGCATACCGCGCCACCAAATGTCTATACGCCTTGTGCTGCGGCGCTGTGCGGGGTCGGGCAGAAACCTGCCGCAGATAAGACCAACGCTCATGTTGAGGCTCGCCGCGGTATTTATTGAGTTTAAAAAATCCTGCGCGTTAGCCTCATCGTTTGACCAGCCGAAAATCGCGAGGTTCGGCTTTATAGGTCCAAGAGAGGTTGCCTGTAAAAAGTGGCTCATACCTGCGCTAAAATCCTGTGTGACAAATACTTCAGGAAACGCTTTTATATCGTTCTTGTCAAGAAAATCATTAAAAACGGCAAGGGCGGACTCGCGTTTTTCTATCAGTTCGGAGAGCGACCCCTTAACAAACGCGGCGATTGTCATTATACCGCGGCCGCTGCTTAACCAGTCGGAATATTTAATAAGAGCAAGCCGGCTTGTGGGGCTTCCCGAAAAAGTTACAATTGTGGGGCGCCAGTTTTTGGAGTGCATCGGAAGAGAGGCGAGCGTGAGCAGATTATCGCGCGTGCGGGAGTAGAAAAAGCCTCTGCGTCCGTCGCCAAACGAGGCGGACATCACATATTTCTGCACGTACAGATATATCCCGACAAAAAACACCGCCGCAAGAGCCGCCGCTGTAAAGTTTATTAAAAAAGTGACTCCGAAAGAGACAATCGCTCCAGCAAGCGCCGCAGACCAGTGAAAGAATTTAAAGCGGGGGCGAAACGAGGGGTTGCGGCCGAAAGACTCCATAAACGCGGCTATGTTTATAGTCCCGTAAGACCACAAAAAGAGCATGGCCACAATGGAAGCTACCATGTTGAGAGCGCCGCCGTCTCCGCCGTTGCGCGCGAAGTAAATGACTATAAATGTAAGGATAATTGACAAAATAAGCGCGCGTCTCGGTTCGCCTTTTTTCGTGACTTTCGCGAACATGTTTACAGGCTTTAATATTTTATCCTGAGCAAGAGCCTGTAAAACTCGAGGAGCGCCAAGGATTGATCCAAGCGCGTTTGACAAAGTTGCGGCGAACACTCCAAGCACAACTAGAAAGCCAAAAAGCCATCCTAAATTAATCAAACTGAAATAAGGGCTCTCTATAAGCTCTTGACGGTTTACCGCGCCGCCTACTAAAATTATCTGAGCAACGTAGATCGCAAGACCTGTGAAAATGGCTGCGAGCGTACCGCGGGGAATAGATTTGCCCGGTGATTTAAGATCACCGGACATATTTACACCGGTGAGTATACCTGTGGCCGCCGGAAAGTAGATGGCAAACAGCACCCAAAAAGGAACGACAGATATATCGCCGATATCCTTTAAAAAACCGGGATCGGCAGACGAAACGTTCTGCCAGAAAAGAGCGGGATCAAATTGTACGGCCGCGCCTATCATAAAAGCTGCTATCGATAATCCAAGTATTATCAATATGTAAAACTGAGCCTTTAAAATTACAGCCGCTCCCTTAAATGAGAAGAGCGCAACCGCGATAAAAACCGTAAATGCAATTATGGCAAAATGTTCATCAATATTATGACCGTATCCGCGGGAAGTGCGCGTAACCGCCTCCGCAAACCCTAACAGATAAAACGGAATGGAGAGAGCATTCGCTAAAAAGAGTGTGAGCGCAATGGTTCCGCCGAATTCGGGCCCAAGAGTGCGCGATATCAAATAATACACTCCCCCGCCCTTAACTTCAGTATTCGTAGCTATCGCAGATATCGAGATTCCGGTTAACGCGGTAATAAGCTTTGCAATCCCAAGGATAATAAGCGCGCCGTAAATCCCCGAGTGCCCGATAACATATCCGGCACGCAAAAACATCACTAAACCAAGAATTGTAAGTATCGACGGGGTAAACACACCCGCGAAAGTACCGAATTTTTTAATCTCTATCGGAGCGCCGCCCCCGCTATCGTTACCTGTTTGATTATTGCGGGACTGGGACTGGGGCTGCGGCGCTGATATTTCAGCAGAAATTTGCATAATTAAACCTCATCTTAAATTACAAATACAGATGACTAAAATAATACAAGGCAAGGGGTGAATTTAAACAATATCCTGAGACAGGCCGAATTCATTCAGTTATTTACATTATTTGTTGACTTCACTGCCATAAATAAACTATTTTCTGTGCTAATGTACCTTATATAGATGGTACATTGCAGCGGGCGCAAGATTTGGGGTTGGTTAGAGCGCCGGATTTTAATCACGAATATAACTCTTTGGTTGAGAATGAAATATTTTATCTGCAAGTTTCAAAAAGTCTTTTTGGTGTCTCTGTTTACGGCTTTTATTTTTGACGTTTCGCTGAACGCTCAAACAAGCTGCATCACCTTTGAATCACCGCTCAGCGGAACGGTATTCTCTACCCCAAGCTGCACGGTCGCCCTGCGGGCCGACTGCGCGAACATCAGAAAAGTAGAGTTCACCGCGCGCTATTTTCAGGCCGGCACCGACAGCGCCATAATCGTCCCGTTAGGCACTATCACACGCCCCCCTTATAAGCTGATATGGAACACTCATAACCTCCCAAACCAGCTCTTCACAGGCATTGGAATTCTCGCGGAGGCTACTTTAGCCAATAACGAAATTCAAATCGCCCGTCAGGAGGGGATTTTCTTTACCCACAATCCGGTAAAACGCCAAACGATACCTGTGCGCTACTCCGCAAATTCCGCCGAGGCCAAAGCATCAGAAGAGAATACAAAAAAGTTTGTTATTGATGACAGTAAAATCTCAGCAACAGCAAATTTTTCGTGGAATGAGCGCGGGTTTAACGTAAACGTATCAGTCAAAGATCCCGCGTTTTACAGCACAAGGCCGGGAAAACAGCTTAACGAAGCGGGAATAGAGGTCATGATTGATCCCGCGAGAAGAAAAGGCGCCCACCCGGCCGACAGCACTCTGTTTTTTATTGTACCGCTCCAGGGCGCGCCCTATAAAATCAACTATCTCGCGCAAATCAGCGCCGGAACATTCAGACTCAACACCAAAACCTCAAAAGTTGATTACAGCTACAAAACAGAACTGCGGGAGTTTAAAGGGTACGATATCTCGTTTACAATTCCAAGAGAAGCGTTCGGCAGAGCGCTGCCCGACACTATCGGCGCAAATATAGCGCTCAGACTTCAGGATGAAGAGGGAACGGTGCATAAGGTCTCTCTTGTAGGCGGCAGCGTCTTTGAAATGTACAGCCCTATTTTTTGGGCCGACTGCGTCAAGCTCAAAAAGCCATTTCTGATGAACGCCTCCGTTCAGTGGTTTATGTTTTTCTTTGCCGGACTTGTTTTGTCTTTTACCGCTTATCTCATAATCTCAAAAATACGCAGGCCGCAGCATCTCTCTAACTTTGAGCGCTCCGAAGAGGAGAAAAGAATTTTTGATCAGGTCAAAGAGATTATCGATCAGGATTTTGTCAAGAAAGATCTTAGCTTGGATCAAGTCGCTCAGAAGTGCGCTATAGACGCTCAAAAACTTAATACCCTCATAAAGCGCAGTACCGGCTTTACTTTCCAGAATTACCTTCTCTACTGCCGCACAGAAGTGGCAAAAGAACGCTTGCGCTCCTCGCGTTCAAGTGAAAAAACTATTGCCGATCTTTGCGGATTTGGGAGCGCTGTGGAGATGGAGAAGTGCTTTACAAAGTTCCACCATACTACGCCTTATAAGTTTCGGATGGATCAGCAGGTTGCTTGAGAGATAAAGATATATAGGAGGGGGGGTGGCCATGCTCCGGTGGAGCATTTGTCGGCCCCCGCAACGCCCCGCCATAGAACTTGTTTACTTCGGCGAAGCCAATCACCCCCAACCCCCTCAAGGGGGCTCCGGAAAAGTCAACAGCAGGAAACGTCAACGGCAGGAAAAGTCAACAAAAACAGAACATACTGTGTTTGGCATAATAATTGTAGCGTTTGTTTTAATTGAATGCTGTCCTATGATATAATTAAAAAAGCCGCTCCCAAGTCCAAATTTAAACCTCAGGACTGGAGAATTGAGTCTATGTTCACGATAGTCGTTGGACTTGTGATTCTTGGAATCCTGATTTTTGTGCATGAGCTGGGGCATTTTTTGGCCGCCAAAGCTTGCCGTATCCGTGTGATTACCTTTTCGCTTGGGTTTGGGCCGGCGCTAATAAAAAAGCAGATTGGTGAAACGGAGTACCGCATAAGCGCCATTCCTTTTGGCGGTTATGTGAAGATGGCCGGAGAGAGTTCGGAGAATGAAGATGTAAAGGGTAACAAAGAGGAATATCTGTCGCATCCGGTGTGGCAGAGAGCGGTTGTGGCCGCCGCGGGGCCCCTTTTCAATATGGTTTTTGCGTTTTTATTTTTGTGGATAGCCAATGTTTACGGTATAGAAAAACCGCGGTTTATGGATGATACTACTGTTGGCGCGGTTATAGACGGGTCTGTTGCTCAAAGGGCCGGATTTATCCCCGGCGACAGTATCATCTCAATCAACAATAATGCAATACGATCTTGGGATGATATTCAAAAAATCTTTTTATACGGAGAGAAAAATTATCTTGTGATGATTTCACGGGGCGGTGAAATCCTCGAGCTTAACTTGCAGTTAAGCCGTAAAAAGGGTGAACGATACGCGGCGATGGCCGGGCTTGCGCCCGCTGTTCCCGCTATCGTCGGCGCGGTGGCGGAAAACAGCGCGGCTCAATCGGCGGGTTTATTGACAGGTGATACTATTGTTTTTGCTTACGGCGACACTTTACGAAGCGCGGTACAGCTAAATATCATCACCGAAAACTGGACGCCTGAAGACGGTCCGATTGAACTTGGCGTCAAACGCGCCGACAGCACTTTTTGGGCCGCGGTCACTCCAAAATTTGATAACGCTAACAATAGATATCTTTTAGGGATAGCTTTCGCCCCTCCCCCAACCCACAAAATCAGATACTCCCCGATATCATCAATCAACAGATCGGGCGAACAGATGTGGGAGTTTACAACTCTAATTTTCAGAGTGCTGCACGGGCTTACAACCGGACGCGCCGCGGCGGGCGACTTGGCCGGACCTGTCGGCATAATACAAATATCAGGCAAAGTCGCTCATCAGGATCTATCTGCAATTCTAATATTTATGGCGATGCTCGGGGTAAATTTAGCGCTCATAAACCTGCTCCCGCTTGTAATAACCGACGGCGGACAGCTCCTTTTTTTAATGGTGGAAGCGATCCGGCGCAAACCGCTTACCCCTAAAACTCAGGGGCTTATTAATATGATAGCCGTTATCTTCTTTATCACCCTTTTTATAATGCTTACGTTTAATGATCTTTTGCGGATATTCAGATAGTCATTGCGATATATTTGTATTGACAGCTGTTTTGCGCTCATATACTGAATAACGGCATAAATCTACACTGTGCCGTTAAGCAACCTCACGGCTCTACGTGCAGTTGCGTGCGGTGCAGTGAATAACGGCATAAATTTACACTGTGCCGCTAAGCAACCTCACGGCTCTACGTGCAGTTGCGTGCGGTGCAGTGAATAACGGCATAAATCTACACTGTGCCGCTAAGCAACCTCACGGCTCTACGTGCAGTTGCGTGCGGTGCAGTGTAGATTTATGCCGTGTACCGCCTTGTTTTTTCTTTTATCATGCGCCAAATCTACGGCATAGTGTATCTTTAATTATATCGCAATGAGAAGTTACCTGTTGTTTTAACCGTGAAGTGTAAATTATTTATATCCTTATGATCCATGTTTTCAAAAAAATTCTCGCAGTCATTCTACTGATCGTCCCGGCTGTAAACGCTCTCCAAATACCCGACAGCCATCGCAAAATCGCTGAAACAGCGATAAGAGAGATTCTTGAGTGCCGTTTTGAAAACGCCATGCAGACCGCGGAACTCGCCTGCACACGCGACAGCAAAAATCCAATTGGGCCTGTGCTCCACCTCGTAGCTCTCGGCATGAGGGATGTTGATTTTGACAGCACCATAGACACGCAAGCCTTTGTGCGCTCTTTTGAACGCGCCAGATCCGCTGTGGAAGAGTACGAGAGAGAAAACGGCGTCTCCTCCTATTCGCTGACTCTTAAAGGTTTTACTTTGGGAATTCACGCCTCCTATCATCTTAAAAACGGCTCCTATTTCAGCGCCGCGGGAACCGGGCTCGACGCTATGAGACTAATGAGAGAGGCGCGGGAGCTTGATCCAACTAATACAGACGTCAATTTTTTTCTTGGTCTTTACGATTACGCAAAAGCGGACATCCGGAAAAAAGTTAAAGTGATCTTTTGGTTTCCCGGCGATAAGCAGAGCGGCATACGTCAGCTTGAAGAGGGAGCGCAGAGCGCAGTTCTCACAAAAATCGCCGCTCAATTAGCTCTGTCAGACATTTATCTTGAACAAAAGCAGCCGCAGAAATCACGCAAAATAATAGATCAGCTAATGAAAGATCTCCCAAACAGCCGTTTTGTAATGTGGGCGGCGGCAAAATATTACGAAGATCAAAAAATGCACAGCGAAGCAGCGCTTATGTATGGAAGATTGGCTGATTCCTACGGTAAATACCCCCACGGAACCTACAACGCCATAGTAACAAGAAACAAACAGGCTCATCTTCACAACAGAGCCGGTGAAACAGAAGCGGCAATTAAAGCATGCAGACAGATACTTGAACACGGCAGAGACAGGCGCGCGAATTCACTGATTAAAGATACCGAACGGCTTCTCAACAGGCTTACGTCAAGATAAAAAAAGTCCAAATAAATGTTCTGACATTTTCCAGCATCTATTATTTTATAATTATGATAAATATTGATTTTTCAAACTGCGACCAGTGCGGAACATGTATAAGCGTTTGTCCGGCGGATATAATTACGCTCGCCGCACAGCTTCATATTGACAATAGAAAATGTAAAAAGTGTAACAAATGCGTTACCATATGTCCTTTCGGAGCGCTCAGCTTTGAAGAGGAGCATAAGGAATGAAAAATTACGATATCATAGTGATTGGAGCAGGCCCCGCGGGAGCTATGGCCGCGTGGTCGGCGGCGGCGGCGGGCAAAAAAGTTGCCCTTCTTGAACGTAAAGCAGAGGCCGGAATACCTGTGCGCTGCGGCGAGGGCATTGGACATAGAGGACTTACGTTAACGCTCCAGCCGCGTAAAGAGTGGATTAAAAGCAGTATTACCCGCGCCTGCATGGTATCGCCTTCGGGGATAAAAGTTGAGGTGGGCGATGTAGGGCAAAGCTGGATACTTGACAGAGAGAGAATGGACGGCGATCTTGTAAAGGAGGCTGTAAAGGCGGGCGCGGAGTTTATCCCATCCGCTACCGTTGTACTTTGTGAAAAGAGAGCGGATGGTCTTTACCGCTGCATAAGTCAAGACAAAGAGTTTACAGCAAGTATATTGATTCTCGCGGATGGAGTTGAGAGCAGAATCGCCCGCTGTTTTGGGTGGAACACCGCCTTAGACCTTAAAGATATCGAATCGGGCGCTTTCTGCCGTGTGTATTCTAATCATGTTGATCCTGATTGCTGCTATTTTTACACCGGCGGGGCGATAGCTCCGGGCGGTTATGCGTGGGTGTTCCCAAGAGACAGGGGCGAAGCTAATGCAGGGCTTGGGGTGATTGGTTCAAAGTGTAAGCCCGGACTTCCCAAAGAACTTCTCATCCGGTTTATAGAACAAAATTTTCCAAGAGCACGAATCTCCGATCTGCACTGCGGCGGCATACCTGTGGGGCGCTGGATAAATCCGCTTGTAAAGGAGGGGGTTATGCTTGTTGGAGACGCGGCAAGACAGGTCAACGCGATAAACGGCGCGGGGATAGCGTACTCTCTTTACGCGGGTAAACTTGCGGGCGAGACGGCGGCAAAAGCTATCACCAAGAGTAAACCGGTCAATTATAAGAGGCTCTTGCGCTATCAAAAAGAGTGGGCGAAAAACTTTGGCAGGCAGCAGGAGAGATCATTCGCGCTCAAGGAATTTCTTATGAAAACCGATGATGGATTTCTCAATAAAATCGCCGAAAGTCTTGCCAAGGAGGACCCTAAAAATATAAGTTATCTGAGAGTATTTACGAGGACATTCGCCTCAAGGCCGCTGCTGCTTTTAAAGGTACTTAAACTTTTCAAGTAATTGGGGTTGACGGGAGAGGCTGGCGCTGTCTATATTATAGGGGCTGTTTGCTTGGAGACAGGAGTCTCTTTGGCAAATCCGGTCACAGTTAAAAAATATCGGGTCACAGGAAAAAAATATGAGTATTTTGCAGCGTTTGAGTAGTGTTACTGATTTGCCGACTTTGCCTGAGGTTGCGATAAAGGTTCAGCAGATTATTCATTCGGATGATGGGGACGCGGGCGGGCTTGCGAAGCTTGTACAGCAGGATCCTTCGCTTACCGCTAAGATTTTGCAGCTCGCGAATTCGAGTTTTTACGGCACGGTGAACCGTATCTCTTCTGTTTCGATGGCTATTACGCGTTTAGGGTTTAATGAGATAGGCCATATTGTCATAGCGACAAGCCTCATTAAAAAGTTTTCGCAGAAGTCAAATCTTCTTGATTACACACGGTTTTGGAAACACGCGCTCACCGCGGCGCATATGAGCGATATAACCGCAAAGATAAGCACCGCGGGGTTTACAACCCAGCAGCGTCAGGTGCTTTATCTATCGGGACTTTTGCACGATATCGGCATACTTATCTATGATCAATTTTTTCATGACGAGTTCAAGGTGATTATTGATTACGCCGCCGCGAACAAGATAAGTTATCTTGAAGCTGAGGCTGCGATAGCGCCCAAAGAGACTCACGCGGCTGTTGGAGCGGCGCTTTTGGAGATTTGGAAACTTGACGGTATGATAACAAACGGAGTGCGTTTTCACCACACACCGGAAAAGTCTTCTGAAAATCTTAAACTTATTCCTTACGCTGTGCACCTCTCAGAATATATTTTATGTAATTCGGGACTCGGATCATTTGAGGGGCTTATCACCCAAAGCAGCGGGAATATCTTAAGCGACCTGCAGATAAGCCCGGAACGTTTGCCTCATTATATGTTTGAGGCGCAAAGTGAAGTTGAAAAATCGGAGCTGATTCTCGCGATAGTTAAAGGCGAGCCTAATCTGTTATTAAGGAATGTTTGAATAAATAAATAACTTTTTTAAAATAAGGAGCTGGAACGGAGATGGATGTAAACTATGTAAACCCTTTTATTAACGCAACCTTGGCGTGGGTTAAGAATATGGTTGGGGTTGAAGCGAAAGCTTTATCACCGCAGCTGAAAAAACAGCCTTTCCCGCACTACGATATCTCCGGAATTATCGGGTTATCAGGCGGAGCAGCCGGCTCTATCTCCCTTGGTTTTCCCATGGCGTCTGCGGTAGCGCTCGTATCAAAAATGATACAGGCTCCGATACACGAAGGCGACGCGGACCTCATTGACGCAATCGGTGAGATAGCAAATATAATCGCCGGCTTTGCGAAGCGTGATCTTTCAAGCCTTAATCTGTCGATCTCGCTGCCCAATGTGATATTGAGCAATCACATACTTGCCGGCTTGAGCGGCGCGCCGACAATTATTGTTCCGTTTTCATGCCCGCTGGGCGAATTTTTCATGGAAGTTTCATTAAAAACTAATTAATACAGGAGAGACGCATAATGAAGGTACTATTAGTTGATGACTCGGTAACAATGCGCCGAATCCAAAAAACACAGATCGGCACGCTCGGAATAACAGACGTAATCGAAGCTGGAGACGGTCAGGAAGCGCTTGGCAAACTCAAGGGCAATATGCCTATAGATCTAGTTCTGCTTGACTGGAATATGCCAGTAATGGACGGCATAACTTTTCTTAAAACTGTACGGGCAGATGATACATTTAAGGATGTAAAGATCATCATGTGCACATCGGAGTCAGAAAAAACAAGAGTGGTTGAAGCTCTTAAATCAGGAGCGAACAATTACATTATTAAGCCTTTCACCCCGGAAGCGCTTAAGGAAAAATTAGGACTTTAATATAACGGCGAGGCTGTCTCAAATCAAGGCAGCCTCCTCTTTTTGTACAGTACAGAGAAGGTACGCCTTATCTCTGCCTTTAAGACGGTGCCGTTATTGATTTATAAATCTCTCATTTTTCTCGGGAACACCGGCTGCTGCTTCTGAAAACACAACCCAAACCCGCAGATTATTAAATGGGTGATTTCAGAGGAGGAAGCAGTGAAAAACTATCCTTATTATAAAATATTTGAAGCGACGAATCTGCGCGACTTAGTACGGCGCGCGGCGGATGCCGCGCCCGCCAAAACAGCTTACGCTTATCAGCTCGGCGAGCGTATTCACCATCACACGTTTTTACAGTTTAAAGATGATATAGAGAGTCTCGGCACTTTTTTTTATTCGATAGGGCTGAGAGACGGCGCTAAGATCGCTGTGATGGGCGAGAATTCGTACTACTGGTTATTAACCTACTTCGCCGCCGCGACAGGCGGAAATATAATTGTACCGCTTGACAAGGAGCTTCCGGCGGAAGATCTGCTGCATTTATTGCGGGAGAGCGGCGCGGAGGCCGTGGTTTATTCCGATGATTACGCCGATACATTTGACAGCTTCAGTGAGAATAACCGTAAACTTAAATTGAGCGTCTCACATTATATCAATATGAAGCGCGACCTGCCGCTTGCGCTTTCCAAAGGGGCAAGCCTTGTATTGAGCGGCGCGCGGGATTTTATATATCATGAAATAAACAATGATAACGTTTGTACGATAGTATATACATCGGGCACTACCGGACTTTCAAAAGGCGTCATGCTGACAAACAAGAACATCGTAACAACTACCCGCGAAGCGCTTCGTATAGCGTGGGTTTATGGAGATACGGTGCTCGTTTTGCCGCTGCATCACACATATCCGTTCTCGGCAAGCGTTCTGCCTCCCCTATTCCATCTGTCAACATGTTTTATCAACTCAAATTTGAAACACGTACTGCGCGACATACAAACGGCAAAACCGCAATTTTTGTGCGTTGTGCCGCTATATGTCGAATCGTTCCACAAGAAGATTTGGGAGAACGTGAGAAAACAGGGCAAAGAGAAGCTCTTAAGAAAAATGTTTACGGTAAGCGGCTCTATTAGAAAATTTGGCGTGGATTTACGAAAAGTAATGTTCGGCACCGTGTTAAAGGCGTTTGGCGGAAAACTTGAAACATTAGTAAGCGGCGGCGCTCCGCTCAATAAGCAGTATATCGATGAGTTCGCGCATTTCGGCATACAGATTCTCGAAGGGTACGGCATAACCGAGTGTTCGCCGATTGTGGCCTTAAACCGTAACAAGTTTTGGAAGCACGGAGCTGTCGGAATCGCGCTCCCATCGGTTGAAGTCAAGATTTTTGACGTTGACAAAGAGGGTGCGGGCGAAATCTGCGTGCGCGGCGATATCGTTATGAAAGGGTATTATAATAATCCGCAGGCGACAAAAGACGCGTTTAACGGAGACTGGTTCCGCACCGGTGATATAGGATATATGGACGATGACGGGTTTGTATTTATCACCGGAAGGCAGAAAAACGTAATTATCCGCGCAAACGGGAAAAATGTGCACCCGGAGGAGTTAGAGGGGAAATTAAGCGTTATCGAGCACGTTAAGGAGATCGCGGTTTATGGGGATGACGGAGATGATATTGTTGCGGAGATCTTTATCGATCCGGAACAAAAAGACCGCAAGCAGTTAGAGAAGATTATTACAAAGAAAGTGAAAATGATAAATGAGAATTTGCCTATTTACAAACGGGTGAATAAGATTAAGTTTAGGGATATTGAGTTTGATAAGACTACTACCAAGAAGATAAAAAGATATAATTTGAAGAAGATGAAAGATTAAAAAGATAAAAGATTAAAACGCAAAATCCTGTAAATCCTGATTCAGACAATGGGGTTCAACATCATGAGCAAAATCGCAAATAAACTAATAAATCTCATCGGCAATACCCCGCTGCTTGAATTGGGGAATTATGCTAAATTGCATAATGTCAACACACGCATCATCGGTAAACTTGAATACTTTAACCCGCTTGGAAGCGTCAAAGACCGTGTTGCGTTATCTATGATTGAAGATGCTGAAAACAGAGGCGTCTTAAATAAAGATTCTGTCATAATAGAACCGACAAGCGGGAATACCGGGATCGGACTTGCCTCTGTCGCCGCCTCAAAAGGTTACGAGCTTGTATTGACCATGCCCGAAACAATGAGCATGGAGCGGCAAAAATTATTGAAAGCGCTCGGGGCAAAGTTGGTGTTGACATCCGGCAGTGACGGGATGAAAGGCGCGATAGCCAAAGCAGCCGAATTGCAAAAGCAGATTCCAAATTCGATTATCCTCCAGCAATTCGAAAATCCCGCCAATCCAAAAGCGCATTTCAATACAACCGCGGAAGAGATTTGGCGTGATACAGACGGGAGTATTGATATCTTTGTCTGCGGCGTGGGTACCGGCGGAACGATCAGCGGTACGGGAAAACGCCTCAAAGAGCTAAATTCAAATATACAAATTATCGCTGTAGAACCGGCAGACTCCCCTGTTTTGTCCGGCGGAAATGGTGCGCCTCATAAAATTGAGGGGATCGGCGCAGGATTCATCCCCAAAAATTATGACAGCTCCGTCGTCGATAAAATCATCACCGTAACCAATGACGAAGCGGTAAAAACATCAC
Source organism: Chitinispirillia bacterium (assembly GCA_009784115.1). Classification (GTDB taxonomy): domain Bacteria; phylum Fibrobacterota; class Chitinivibrionia; order Chitinivibrionales; family Chitinispirillaceae; genus WRCH01. Next base: position 4,737 of record WRCH01000019.1, on the reverse strand, counting down.
GCGAACTTGCGAAAGCCGAAGGACTTTTGGTCGGCATCTCTTCGGGAGCCGCTGTATACGCCGCGCTGAAGTCAGCAAAACTGCCTGAAAACAATAATAAAAATATAGTCGTGATACTGCCGGACACCGGTGAGCGGTATCTATCTACACTTCTCTACTCTTTTGAGGAGTATCCGCTGTAACTCCCGCTTGCCGCTTGAGCGCAATAATTGCTTGATGCTTAAACGTAATAATAGTATATTCATTTTTGGGGGTAAGTTCATGAAAACAAAATGTATAAGACCGGTATCCGATCTGCAGTACAGCATCGACGAAATATCTAAAACAGTACACGAAACCGCCCAGCCGGTATATCTGACCAAAAACGGATACACCGACATGGTCATACTGAGCGCAGAGGCGTTTGAGGATATGCAGCTCGCGGAAGATGACTTTGAAAAAAGTGAAGAGTTTCAAAAATATCTTGAAGAAAAGCTGCTGGAAGCGGCAGCCGAAGCGAAAAATCCTAATACACGCTACTATACACCGGAAGAGGCCGCTCAAATAATGGAAGAAGCTATTCGCAAATGTACCGAGTAAGGCTTCAGCCAAACGCAGCATCGGATATGGCGGAGATAGGACAATATATTGCTCAAACCTTACGCAGTCCAACCAGCGCTTATAATTTAAAAAACAAGTTTCATAAAGGCGCACAAAGTCTAAGTAATATGCCATATAGGTGTCCGGCGGCTCAACTATCCAAATCGTTTAAACAACAGATCGGCGGGGAATGCCGCAAACTTAGAATTGATAACTACCTCATGCTCTATCAAATCAACGAAGAAGAAAAGGTCGTAAGTATAATGCGGGTTATCTATGGCCGCAGAGATTATCTCAAAAAGTCATTGCCCCCGCGGTAACTTCATGATATAATATATTATAGATATCAATATCGCTATCAATCAGAATAACATTAACGATTTTAAACTCTTTACAAGGAGTGCCCGATGAGATGCAGACGCGCCGTTTATGGCAGCTCCGAGAGTTTTTCTTTCCGAGATAACTGCTCCGGGTTTACCCTTGTAGAGGTCATTGCGGCTATTGCTGTTTTGGGTGTTATCTCAGCGGCGGTTGTTATAAATTGGTCAGGCTTTATGAGGTATCAGGAGGTTCGCGGCGCGGCGTATAATATGCACAGTGAGCTTACCGCGTTAAAAGCAAGAGCGATTGAAGAAAATCAAGAATTCGTAGTAACGTACGCTCCTGCAGGGCAAAACTTCTATACCGTAAGCAGAAGAGCGGTTGGCACAGACGGAACAGGAACCGTTGTACGCACAGTAACGCTTCCAAATAACGTTACTATAGCAAACAGCTTCGATGAACAGCCATGTGATCCTGCTAATCCGCCGGCAAATATAGACGCAAACTGCTCGGCCTGTGAAACTTGGGATGGCCAAATAGTTATCAGACCTAATAAAATTAACACCTTTGACGCAGGAAGAGTTGCAATGAGAGCGGGTAACGCAGGAAGAATGTTTTGCATTGCAAAAACGGAAAATGAGATCAATCCGCGCCTGTTTTTCAGACGAAACGGGGGGGCGCCGTGGACGGAAAGATAAGAAACAACGCAGGATTTGCGATTGTTGAAATTCTCATAAGCCTTGTGCTTGTATCATTTCTGCTCATCACAATTTCCGCGGTGTTTCCAAGAATGACGTCGCACCGAAAGGTAATCCGCGATGTTGATCAGGCGCGTATTATAGCGGTTGAAGCGCTTGAAAAGGTACAGCGCGCATCCGGGATTGCGAATCAGGCGAATTTAGCTTTTAGCCCGGATACTATGACATTTGCAAATCAGACAGTAAACAATACGAGATTTACAATTAGAGCAGTATCAGTCTCTATACCCGACCCCGAACCAATAGATTTTATCCGAACGGTAACTATTAGTGTGAGCTGGGCAAAAGGGGGAAGAGACCAAAATGTTGAATTAGAAGGGACATGGTAACATAGTGCTGCATTATTTTACAAAAGATATGTATCATGTGTCCGTGTATATAAACGAGGGAATAACAGCATGAATAAAAACATCGTTAATAAAATGCGCAAAAGCCAAAAAAGCATAAACGGAATGACGCTGCTTGAGCTTGCAGTGTATGTCGCTCTCGCCGGGCTTCTTATGGCGCCGGTCATTATGCTGATGCACAATGCGTCTTTTAACATGGCGCGAGACGCAAACAGCATGACTTTGAGAACTTCGGGGCGTGATGTAGTCAATATTATTTTTAATGACGTTAGAGGCACCGGTTTTAAATTAAGAGGATTAGATCCGGTGGTCAGCCACGATACGGCTATACTTTGGGGAAACAGATTGACACCGGCGATTGCCGCCGATATATCTTCTTTTGATCATATCAATAACGAAACTGTTCCCGGCAGTACGGTACCAAGCGATAGGCTGACAATATTAAAAGGGGTGCTTAATCCTGCCACTCCCAACAACCTCAATTGGATAGGATTTGACGAAATAACATACAGTGTGGCAAATAACAACCTTTCACGCCAGCACATAAGAACTTCCAATCCAGTAAATATGAATGTGGATATAAACGAAACTCATATAATAGCCCGCAGCGTAGAAACGCTCCAATTTCAATTCTCTGAAGATCTTGACACATGGTTTAACGCCGTCGCTGTTGGAGCCAGTATCCCAGCCGACGCTATTGATAAGAATGATGTGAGATACATCAAGGCAATTGTTGTTCTCAGAACCAATAAGAGAGTTGCGCCGTCCAGATCAAGCGTTAATGAAACAGTGGCAGGCGTTATTCTTGGTCCTTCGGGCGAGACGCTGCGCGAGATACATGAGATAGTTATCCCAATTCCGAACAACGGACGGATTCCGCCGAATTAAGCAACTAATAAAAAGGAGCGTATTTACAATGAAACAAAGACGCTGCGAAAAAAAACTAAGCTGCAAAAAACAAAAGGGCTCTACAATCGTAGGCGTGCTTGTGGCTACGGTATTTATCAGTGTTGTTACCACTGTTATGGTTAATAACACAAAAAGCCAGTCGGAGTTAAGCAGAGGGTATGGAACCGTGTCCGATGTCTCTTCAACTTTAAACAGCGGAATCATTGCAACGCAAAGACACCTCACAAGACCGGTTGCAGCTCAACAGTTTTTAGGGATTGCACAAGCTAGGCTTAATGGTCAGGAACTGCAAAACACCTCGCTGATTGCTGGCATAGGAGGAGCGAGAAGAAGCATTGGCGCCCGTCAGGCGTTCAATAGCCAAATAATAGGCAACAGTATTCAGGTATTACCCGCTCAACAACAAATCTTGGGGGCGATAAATATAAATAGCGGAAGAAATGAGATTGTAAATCAGGGAGGATTTCAGCGGATATCTGTGGTGTTTGGGCAATTTGCAGGGATTAACTTCATTCAGGGATTTGGCAACGAGCCTGGTCTTCATATTGGTGGTGAAACCAACGTTATATCAAATCAACAGATCCTCGTTATAGGCGACCTAAGCTCCGATGAGCAATACCAACATCAAGCAAACGTTACTGTCACTGGAATCGCATGGCTCCCTAATGGAAGACTGGCGCATGGAGGAGCCGCTCAATTTAATGCCAGTACAGAAATAAATGAACCTCTACCTCTTGGCTGTAGAAGCGGTCCATTTGATATGACTGGAATAGAAGAATTGGGCAATGCGTTTAGAATAACCACAACCGGAGTTGTTGCCACTAATAATGGAGCGCCTATTATAGGCCCTACTATATATACTCTTGAAGAAAACATAAATATAAGTGTTCCGATTTTGGCAAATGCGTTTGAGCATGCATTGACTAACAACAGGTTATTTTTTGGCAATAACGAAGGGTTTGCAAACGCCAACGAAAATAACAATAATGGGCATCTTGTGATTGAAATAAACCAAGGTGTCAACTGGCCCAACGCATTCGCCAACAATATATTTAGTTATACACGTCCTAACAACGTAGTCACTGACATCAATATTATATTTGTTGTGAATACTCTTATGGGCGGCAATGGTTTACCTGCGAGTACGGAGACTTCTAGAACCATGATATATTTGGCCCCTCCCCGACCAGTAACCACAATAACCTGTATGCGTATCGATGGAACCATACGCCAGGTAGACGCATGGGAAACAAATTGCAGGGAGTGGGAAAATGAAGTATTTCATGAAATCGTACCTGTAGAACCCGAACAATTTACTCATGGCGGTGAGCTCGGTAATATTACTTTAGTGAATAATTTCAGAGGCGTTATATTCACATCCCCGTTGAATACTAATAATCAGAGGTTTTTCGTCGATAGAAACATGACCTTGACAGGGGGGATCCAAATGAATGGAGTAGGTAATTTCGAGCTGAACGGTAACATGAACGCCACTCTATTAACTATTGAAGCCGACCGGGATGTGCTTAACGGTTTCGGAATACCGCGTCTTCCCATTCTTGACGCAAACAACCAACCCGTTCCCCCCGACCCGGATTGCGGCATAGGAGTCACTTTGAATCTTCCGGCAGGCGGCGGTGTAAATTTCACCCCATTCAGCTTCTATTACTTCTGACAATAACTCTCAAATTTCATTTATGGGCGGCCTTAAGGCCGCCTTATAAGGCTAGTGTTGACAAAATAAAGATTATCCGCCGTTTGCTTCGTTAGTCATACCTTCGGGAAAGACTGCCATACACAAAGTTTCAAATATTGCAATAAGG
>WRCH01000018.1 GCA_009784115.1 Chitinispirillia bacterium | reverse complement strand
TTGTTTGTTGGTGGGGGGGGGGGGGGGGGGGTAATTCCTTGATTTGCAACAAGATACGCTGATTAAGCTAAAGTAATTTGTTAGGCCGACGCCATAAAAACGCTTAACAACTGTTTGATGTATAAGAGTAATTTTTTTTACCAATAAGCTTATTATCATATTTATCATAATTAGTATAATATAGAATATTTCTGCGAATTATGCAACCATTATTTTTTTTAAATCCGAAAAATCACTACACTTTGCGAATGCCGTTTTTATTGACCATAAGACGGCCCGCCCGGTACCGCGCTTTTTTAAGATATTGCGATCATCACCGCAAAATTGTATTTTTATACTGGTGAACGACATAAATTGACACTGCACAGGAATCACACTTAAAAATGGCTAAAACAGATAAAAACGATATTAATGATTCAGCCGGGACACAAAAAAAATCACGCGTCCCGCTGATCACAGCTAAAAAAGGGTACTACGGAAAATTCGGCGGAATGTTCGCGCCCGAAACTCTCATGCCCGCGCTCAAAGAGGTCGAAACAGCTTATAAGCTGTTTTGTAAAGACGCGCATTGGCAGAGTGAATACGCGAGACTTCTTGAAAGTTACAACGGACGCGCTACCCCGCTCTACGAGGCTGTCAACCTCTCCGAAAAAATCACTAACGGGAAGACACGCATTTTTTTGAAGCGCGAAGACCTAAATCACACCGGAGCGCACAAGATCACCAACGCTTTGGGACAAGCATTATTGGCGCGGTTCATGGGTAAGGAGAGGCTTATCGCGGAGACCGGCGCGGGTCAGCACGGCGTGGCTACCGCCACTGTCGCGGCGCTTCTCGGGATGAGCTGTGATATTTACATGGGGACAATCGACATGGAGCGGCAGAAGCCCAACGTCTTTCGCATGAATCTGCTCGGAGCGCGGGTTATAGCGGTTGACAGCGGCGGAAAGACTTTAAAAGACGCTGTCAACGAAGCTATGAGAGACTGGACAAAGAGTGTTGCGGATACTCACTACGCTTTTGGCAGCGCGCTTGGCCCCCACCCTTTCCCCGCTATTGTGAGGGATTTTCAGTCGATCATCGGCAAAGAGTGCCGTCATCAGATTTTAAAAGCTGTAAAAAAGTTACCCGATGAAGTTATAGCGTGCGTGGGCGGCGGATCAAACGCTATAGGGATATTCAGTGCGTTTCTCAAAGATAAGAGTGTAAAATTGACAGGCGTTGAGGCGGGCGGCAAGGGACTGCATGGTGTAAATCACGCTATAAGACTTACTCCGTCCCCCTACACAAAGCCGGGCGTACTCCACGGAGCTTACTCATTTGTCTTGCAGGATAGAGACGGACAGATTGCCGATACTCACTCCGTTTCGGCAGGACTTGACTACAGCGGCGTCGGGCCTCAGCACGCGTACCTTTTTGATACCGGCAGAGCCGCGTATACATACGCGACAGATAAGGAAGCTGTTGACGCTTTCAAATTGCTTTGTGAGACAGAAGGTATTATTCCTGCGCTTGAGTCATCACACGCAATAGCTTACGCTGTGAAACGCGCGCCGCAGCTTCCGGCAGGGTCAGTCATTGTCGTGAATCTGTCTGGGCGCGGGGATAAGGATATTTATTCTGTGGCTCAGTTTTTGGGGACGGATATTTAAAAAATCACAACAACTACGCTGTCAAAGCGATAGCGCTTTACTTTTGACTCTTCTCTCGCGTTTTTATCGTCATCCTGCTTGCTTATGATCGCTCCATAGGTATTTCTGAACTGGAACGCGTTGTTCTTTGCGAAACCCAAGGTAACCCCGCCTCTGATCTGCGTTTCGAGACTGTTTTTATCATCAAAATTATTCCAGTAAAAAGCCGCTTCCGCAACCGGGATAACCTGACGCAAAGTTTTGAGGCCGGTGTTTATGTAAAACTGCTCCTGTTTTCTTACACCTAAAATAAATATATCTTCATTGGTGCCGCCGTCTTTAATTTTTTCTCTCAAACTGCTGCCATAAGTCAGCTCCGCGTCACTCGTCCAAAAAGGCATTGAGTATCTGCATGAGAGAGAGCTTACAAAAGCGGTTGTAGTCCAATCCCTTGAAACAACATTATAGTGCTGAATTACAGCCGCTCCGATCACATCTATGTTACCGGCACGGTAGTGCGCGCTGTAGTTTTGGAGGTAACGCAGGGTATCTGTCTCTTTTGCGCCGCTGCCGTCACGATTCTTTTTCTCAAATTCCGACATAGACAAACCGCCGACAAACCGCCACTCTTTGCCAACATTATGACGATACTGTAAAGTCAGATCATGCCCCAAAAAACCCTCATCCTTAACGCCTGATCTTATTATTGAGCGGCTGCGGAAATAGCGGTCATCCAATCCGTCCCGTTCCTCAAGCCCAAACACTTTCTTCATAATACCGGCGCGCACCAAGCTGTTTTTTGAGAAGCTGTACTGACCGTAAAATTTGTCTATAACAAGAAACGTATCGCTCTTGTCGTACTCAATACCAATCTCAGCCCTAACATTTTTTACAGGGCGGGCGGAAATTCCAATATCACCGCGCGCAACAGATCTTATCTCTTTAGCGTCTTCGCTGTGATCTCTTATTCTTGTGATTACATCAACGCCGGTTTCCGCAATACCGCTGAATCTAAATGTGTTATCATTTTTTGCGGGCGCTTTTTTAGCCGCCGATTTATCCGTTTTTTTCGTTTTCACCTTGACGTCAGGGGAATCGAAATCATCGTCGTCCATATCGGCAAAAGCGATATTTACGGCGGCTAACATGCAGATGAAAACGGCTGTTTTTTTCATTTTATAAATTCTCATCGTTATTGACGTTTGTAAATCAATTTTACTTTCGCGCTGTCTGTCAGATAATTCATTTCTGTTATAACGACCTTTACAACATCGTATCCGAAACGATTCTTTATATCTTCGTGCAGCTCCTGTTTCCTGCCTTTTGCGAGAAGTTTTGTATTATCATACACTAAAAGGATTTGATCCGACTTACCTATAAAGGTCTTATCACAGAGATAGACAAGCATGCAGATGATCACGTTAGCCCACAGGACTGCGAAAATCGTGAGCTCTGCTGTCGCGAGCGAGTTTATGACACCGAGGATTATTGCCGCAAACAGGAACGTCATCTCACGGATTTGAATCTGTTCGGTGCGGTAGCGCAGAATTGAGAGAATGGCGAACAAACCAAACGCAAAACCTGTTCTGACTCTAACAGACGCCAGCATCGATGTTACCATAAAAATTAGAATGTTTGACACAAAGAAGCTGAATGAAAACTCCCTTATTCGATACTCTTTTGCGTATATTAATGAGATAAGTATAAAGGCGAAAAATATGTTTATCAAAAAGCGCAGTGTCATCAGACCTATAAAATTCCAGTCATTTTCGCCAAAATAGACAGACATGGTGTGCAGGTCAAGAAAACGGCCCGCTTTTTTAGGAGCGTTATCGGTATTAGCCTGCGCTGAAGCTGCGGCCTTATCAGCTTTGGGAGCTTTCACCTTTTCCTTTTTAGGCGCCGCCTCATCAACGTCGTCATCCCCGTCGGCAGTATTGGCGGCGCTGGCCTGATCTTCGTAGATCGCTTCCATTGGTATGGGGAAAGCGCTTGCGGTAAAATGCAGTGCGGAAAATCCGCAGAGGACAATTACGCAGATAAAAAGTTTTAACATACCGGTTTTGAGACTCATGCGACACACCTTTCTACTTCGTTATTTGTTTCAATTTTCTGTTTCTTTTCATATTTTAATGTCCGCAGTCTTTTCAGAAAGCGGTTCTTTTTAGCTTCAGGATGAGTGAGCGAAATCCCGATCGTGTATTTTGAGAATCCGCTCGGTTCTTTATTTATGGAACGGAAAAAACGCTGCGAAACTGTCCTCTCCGGCCCTTTTTCTCTTTTGAGTTCAACTATCGCAGTATTAAAAAGTATAAATTCCGTACCGTTAAACCCGTAACTTAACCCAACGTCCAAAGTCATTCTCTCCGGAAAATGTTTGTTGAGAAATGTAATGCGGCTGAAATAAACATTGAGCGACGGCACAAGCCCAACATCCAAAACGTGACCATATCCGTTTTTATTTAGAAGCGCCGCGAAATGTTCATCAAAATTTGAGAGGTCTTCAAGAGGCGGCAGCACAGCGGTATTTGGGTTATTGACAGGCAGCATATCTTCAAGCCCGTCTCTGCGCTGACGAAATTTGAGCGTTTTGCCGCTGTTTCTCTTCTGCTTTATCTCGTTAAATATTTTACCGTTGCTCAAATACTTGCGCGTGCGGAATTTAAACCTGTTCGCCCTTTTATTGTGGTGCATGTTAAAACAGAGCAGATCAGGCGTGTCAAAATAAACGGTGTTATAGCTTTGAACTATCGTATCATCACCTATTTGAAGCACGGAGTAATCATCTTTTATATTCTCTAAAAAAATAGGCACAGTGTCTCTCTTAAGCACGAACTTGGTATCAAACCGATTGAGAAACGCCATCGCTTTCGCGTCTTCCAAAGTAGAGCGCGAAAATGCCGACAAATGATCTAACGTTGAATCTTCCATTACAAACTGCACCTATCTTGCTTTCAAAATTCTAAAAAATTACATAATTTTAAAATGACCAAAATGATTGATCATTAAACGGCGCGCACAGCGCGTGAGCGCTGCCGTCGCAGCGGTCTCTGCGGTCTACGGTTGCGTTCTCATTCCAAGGGTGCAGCATGCCGGGATTATGGTCTATCGCCTTTTTATCGTATGACAAAGAGGTAAGTTTACCGGCAAGAATGCGGAACTCCCCATCTAACTTGACGCCGTGGCCTATTGACATAATGTAAATAGTTCCATTTGTTATCGTAACGTTTCCGTTAGAGTTTATCCCTTTTGAGTTCTCGCCTCTGTTCTTTGCTGTGAGCTCCCCGCCCGACATTATAAAATTCCTATGCACTCTCACACCGGACGCCGAGCTTGTACCGTCGTCGTCATCTTCTCCGGGTTTAAAGCCGGTACTGTCTATGCCGCCGTAGGTATCAATAACGGTTACACCGCCTCTGAAGTCTACGTTTCCTCTTGACCTTATCCCCTTTGCGCCGTTGCCCCGAACCTTTATATTAATATCGGCGCCGCCGCTTATAATAACATTGTTGGAATCGCACGCGATACCGTGAGATTTTATGCCTGACGTCTCCAATATCAATCTGCCGCCGCTTATGGTGATCGGATAATTCCTCTCGTTTTGAATTGCGTCTCCAACGCTCTTTATATTCAGCGTTCCGCCCATTATGTTGATCTCTCTATTAGCGTGAATTCCGTCGTTAGTGGATTCAGGTATTGTAATATTGCCGTTTCTGATTGTGATATGATGATCTACAACTATAGCATGTCTTCCTCTGTAATCGCCGCCGGCAGCTGCCGCGGGACGCGTACTTTTTGAGCGCACCTCAAGCGAACCGCCGCCGTCAAACACAACCCCCGACTCACTGAAAAACGGGCCTTTTGCTTGTTCTTCTTCCGGTGTTGGATCGTAATCTTCGGTTCCATCCGACAAACGATTCTCTTTCCCAGCCACCAAATTAACATATACCGTGTCAATATTTCTGCCCCTTGGGAAACTTATCGCAGGGCCTCTGAGGTTAGTGATATTAACGCCGTTAAGATGAAGCCTCACCGCCATACCCGCGCTGGCAGCAATATCACTGGCGTAAGCCTTAAATGATCCGTTTGACGCGGTACCGCTCATAACAACATCTATACCGCCCGCAACAGGCGCAACAGCTCTAAGTTCAACATGCCCGCCGTTAACTATCGCGTTCACACTCGCCGCAAGCGGATTATGAACATCAACGCTGTTTCCATAGGTTATGACAATCGCGTTCTCCATCCCCAAGTTATCTATATTGGTACTCCTGAAAGATACCGTTACCCTAGTCATAGCGGAAATGTTCTCAACCGTCAATGTGTTCGTATTGTTGCCGCTGACAATCACGTCATTAAGCATCCACTCTCTCACAATGTAATCATTATCGGGTGATGCAGTAAACGCCACGGTTTTGCCTTGATCAACCGTTGTGTTTGATTGAATCGGCGCACCGTCCACAGAAGCTGCAATCGTACCGCCCGCGCCTGCGGTAAACATTAACATATAAGTGTTAATAACGGCGCTGCACTCTTCACCCGCACACTCACGAAACGATACATTTACCACAGCCGCCGCTGTAAGCTCAGAGATTATAAATACTGTCGGATTTTCAACCTCAACAACTCCGCCGTTAAGCGTCCACTCGTTCACAACATAACCGCTTACGGGAGCGGCGGTAAATATCACGCTCCTGCCATGCGCCGCAGTTGCGCCGGATGTAATCGGCGCACCGTCCACAAATGCCGCTATCGTACCGCCCGCGTCTGCCGCGCTGAATGTTACCGCGTAATTCTGATCGATCTCAAACACTACCGTTACCACCGCCGCGGCTAAAAGATTATTAACCGTAAACGTATTCGTACTGTTGCCGACGACAATTTCGCCGTTACGCGTCCAATGTTTCACCAAGTAACCGCTGTTTGGAGAGGCGCTAAACACCACATTTTTACCATGCTCCACCGCCGCGCCGGATTGAATCGGAGCGCCGTCTACAAAAGCCGCTATCGTGCCGCCCGCGCCTGCCGCGCTGAATGTTACAGCATAAGTCCGCTCCCCGAGGGTTAAGGGATCCTTATCGCAAAAAAACATAAAACCGCAGATAAGCGTAAGCATAAAAATAAACGGCTTCGGCAATAATTTACGACTGTTTTTCATCTGTTTACTCCCCTATTCAATGTACGGAACGACCGGAGGCGGCTGTTCTTAAAGTTTACAGTTAATATCAATCATTATATATAAATCTAATATTATCCACCTGAAAATACCCAATATCAGGATCCGCCGTCAAAAATCCGGCTCCGCTCATGCGCGCGTTGGGCGCAAACATAAGCTGCTTTACCGATCTGAGCGCCTCATCTTTTATGTCCGGCTTGCGGCTCGCCCAGTCAGGAAACTTAAGATCCATCATCTTTAAAATAATCGTCTGTGTCTGAGTTGTCATCTGAACCCCATCCCAGCCGTACTCACTATCCGCGCCGTGAATCTGATTCACTACTTCCCAGTTGTTAAGAGCGATTCTTATGTTTCTTGGCCGGTCGCTGCGGATAGCCATTTGAATCTCTCTGAGATTTGTAAAATCAACGCCCGCCGGATTTTCAAACGCTAATTGAAAGTTACCCCATACGTCCCAGGCGCTCGGAGCGTTCGTTGAGCGGAAAGTAAAATCGAAACGCAAATCCGCCGTACCGTAAAGCGGATTTTGGGTGTTATGGCTGATAGAGAACTCACTGTTTTGCGATTGAAACATCTGCACCCAGTTTATACCGCCCGCGGCAGGAGTAAACTCAAAGTTATTGAGCGCTACAGGGCTCAAGAATCTTGTCTGCGAAGAGGGGTCTGTATATCCGCTCGAATCGACAACAGATTTTCTGTTATGTAAATGATTAGAAAACTTTGCCGCGTGGTTTTGCATATAATCTCTCATATCGGCAACTTGAGACTGCCAGTTTGAGGTATTAATTGCATTATCGGCGGCTACGTGCGCCGCGATCAGCTGGCGGTGCCTGTCTATCTTGGCGGTCATCCGCGCAGTTTGAAACTGGTCGTTGAGAAACTGCCCGCCGAACAGTTTATAGCGATCCCAAAAAAGCGACGCCATCATCCTTGTCAGCTTGTCGCAATTCGGCGGCCTTATAAACTGATTGGAATCACCCCAAATCATCCACCCGCCGCAGTGCTCCGGTGTTTCATTCCACTGCGGCACCTTAGCGGTTTCAAAATAGGGGCAGACATTCCAAAAGGTATTGTCCATATCCCAGGGGACAAGCCAAACTTTCCCGCCGTTATTCGCCTCTTCTTCGTAAAGATAAAAGTTATGATTAGCCGCCCACTGCAGTGCGGTTCGGTCGCTGTACCACCCTCTTATGCCATCCCAATTATTTATAGCCACATCCACAACCATGTAGCGGAGGAAATGGTCGAAATCCATAAACTCCGAGACAGTCTGCACGAAATTCGATTCGTTTGACCTCGCAATCGCGTTATGAAAATCTACCATCCTGCGCGCGTTAACGCCGGGGACGTCTTCATTGGTGCTCAGAGCGTTCATATAATGGCTTTCACGCGGATTATCCGGCCATACCTCTTTATAGAGATTGCCGTCTCCATGCCCGCGCCCATCCCCGCTTCCCCGCCATCTTGAAGCGGTAAACCTGCCGTCAATATCTTCCACCGCTACAAAAAGCCCTATATGAGTATCGTTGACATACACATTGGCGTAAGATGTACGGGGGCTGTGTATTCCCACCTCCCGGTAAAGTTCATAGGCAAGCGCGTCGCGCATCTTTGTAGGATCCGCGTTCATAGAGTGCAGATTAATTCTTTTAAGGGCGTGAAGCCGCTGATTTCTATCGAATTCGTGAAATTTTACCTTAAAGGAGACTTTGGCGCATGTCCTCGGCCCGCTGGCCGTTCCCGTACTTTCATTAAAATTAAAACACCTTGGCAGACTGTACTGCGACCCCTTATGGCGAAGACCTACAACACTTCCGGCAGAGACGCCGTTATACGTCATCGCCGCCCGTTTCCACCGGTCGGGCTCATTATTATTGACCCTGAAACCATTTAAATACATCTCAAGCGAATCGGCGCTGCTTATCGTAAAACGATATTCATGAACCCTTGACTGATCAAAAACAACGTGCCTTGGATCCTCCTCAAGAAAAATAAACAGACCGCTCGCAGAGCCGGCCATCACCGTATCAACAGGAAAATATTTGTCATGCCTAAAAATCAGCATCTGCCCTGCGGATGAAGACGCAAGCGCCGATTCGGAAGCTAAAAGCAAACTGCCGCCGGCGGAACTCATGGGGCGGAATGTAAACGAAGAGTTTTTATTGGATAAGACCACGCGCCCCCTTGTGCGCAATCCCCCGTCACCCCTAAGCTCAAGCAGATAAATCCCCTGCGACAAAGAGGGCAGAGAGATAATTTTTGACGGCGGGACTTTACTGTTAACAATCCTTCTGCCGTTAAGAGAGTAGATGTTCACAGACGTCACCCCAGGGGCTCCGCTCAAATCAAGCGTACGGCGGTGAAAGTTCCACCGCGCATTAACAGCCGTCCCCCTTTGCTGCGGACGCGCGGATCTGACAGAGATCGCCGCGTCGGGAAGAGCAAACCTGCCGTCCGCGTCTGTACGGGTATAATACTCAGAATACCCAATGGAGACAAAAACCCCCTCAACCGGAGCTCCCGACTGGCTAAGCACCGTACCGCTGTAATTTTGCGCAAAAGCGAAACTAACGCAAATCAAAATAAAACTTATGAAAAACTGCACCCTTTTAATAAGTATACTTCTCATAAGTTTGGTTCCTCTTTTTTAAAAGATAAAAGTATAATAGTAAAATCTGTTTCAAATCTCAAAAAAATATTGTATTTTAACTGTAATTACTGAGACGCATGATTTATCATTACAATATAACTGTCATGATATACCGCTTCACGGTATAAATCTACGCTGTGCCGCTAAGCAGCAGAGCCGGCCCTGCGTGCAGTTGCGTGCGGTGCAGTGTAAATTTATGCCGTTAGTCAGTATATCATGTGTATTGATTGATAGCAATCATTATTATAATATAATCATTAAAGACTCTTATTGCTATAACTTTTTACAAAAACTTTACAATCAACACCGTTTTAAGGATTTTAATTAAATTATGAAGACCATGAACCGATATCAATCAGCTTTTAGCAGTGCAGAAAAACGCGGTCAAAAAGCGTTTATCCCATTCGCGGTAGCGGGAGATCCGAATCAGGAGATTTTTATTGACGTTATAAACGCCTATATAAAAGGCGGGGCTGACGTACTTGAGATCGGTTTTCCTTTCTCCGACCCTGTAGCTGACGGCCCAGTGAATCAGCGGGCGTCTCAAAGGGCCATAGCAAGCGGGTTGAATCATTCGGCATTTTTTGAGAGTATCAAGAAAATAAGATCAATAAATAACGATATCCCAATCGGAGTTCTGCTTTACGCAAATACAGTCACGCATCTTGGGAATGATGAATTCTGTAAACGCGCCGCAAAAGCGGGAATTGACAGCATACTTGTAGCGGATATGCCCCCCGAAGAGTCGCATGATCTTGGGCTGTCCATGCGTAAGCACGGTATAGGACGGGTGTTCATCGCAAGTGAATTTACACCCGATGAGCGGATGCGTTATATCTGCAAACATGTTGATTCTTTTGTATACGTAGTAAGCCGCCCCGGAATTACAGGCGTTGACACGACGCTAAGCACATCTGTCAAGACAACTATCGGCAGATTAAAAAAGGTGACGGATAAACCGCTTGCCGTAGGCTTTGGAATCTCAACTCCTGAGCACGTACGCGAGGTAAGCAAAGCGGGAGCGCATGGAGTAATAGTTGGCAGCGCGCTTGTAAAGGAGATTGAGAGATGTGCTTTGAAGGGTACGAATCCATCAGCGATATTGAAGAAAAAGGTGAAATTATTGAAAGAGGCAACTTCTTTCAAGTGACAGCCTTACCTGATTAAAACTTGATACTGCGAGCTGATCGGCGACCATCACTGAGGTAGTAGACTTTAATCATCGTAGTATCTTTCCAACCCGCTACACTTGCGCCTGATATTTTTATCGCTCAATTAATACTTTTGAAAGGAGCGGTGAAATGAAACAGGTCTACGGTTATGCTCGTATTTCTGCATTTAGTCAAAATGAGAGCAGGCAGCTTGCTGCCATGCGTGACTTTGGTATACAAGACGGCAATATCTACTTGGATAAACAATCCGGCAAAGATTTTAATCGCCCTGCATATTTACGGCTGCTGAAAAAGCTGAAACGCGGTGATACTATTGTGGTCAAGAGTATTGATCGGCTTGGCGTAGATAATAAAACTTTTTTGGCTTGGATGAAATAACGCAACTGGCAAAAAATACAGAGATTTTTCCCACTGTTCTGACTTTATCGTTTTACTAATGTGAGAATGGTATTTTCTATATTTTTTGATACAGAACTTTGCCGGTTTTTTGAACATGGTGTACAAAGCCGCTGGGATCGTGTTCCAATTCCATTAAATGCGGCTCAATATTATAGACATCAATTTCTCTGGATATTGATTGCAGGCGTGCCGCACCATCCCACCAATTATCTTTGTATTCATCAAATATAACAGCTATATCTATATCGCTGTATTCATGCGGAGTTCCATCAAAATATGAACCAAAAAGAAGAACCTGTTTAGGATTGAACTCTTTCGCCACTATGCCGGCGTATTTTTTAGCTATTTCGAAAGCTTGTTTTTTATCCATGAAAAAAACTCCTCCGTTTGAGACAGCAACTGTTCACATACGCCAGGCGGCGATAATAGCGATAAGATACGCTCTTTGTATTCCGGATAGCGCGCTTCGATATTTAACGGGTTTAAATATTCAATAAATTTCCATTGTTCAGCAGAAAGTTCATCCTTTAACTCTGCAATTTTAACCAACTCTTGAAGATGATGTATTTTAGGCGGTATCTTACTTTCGTTATTAACAAAACAACAGTGTGCCTTCAACGCCTTTTCAGTTATTTGATGACAAAAAAAACCGCAATATAGATAATGCTTATGCTTTAGCAATGTGTGCGCTACTTCTAAATCATCATTGCATAAATCAATCCAGTAGCCAATGTGTCTGAAACTTCTTTTTTCGTCATTATCCATATCATCATCCTCTGCATATAAAATAATAAATGGCAGCTATCCATCTTTTAAAGATTGACAAAACTTGGGGCGTGGGAAGCGGCGCGGCGGCTTGGCGTAGATAATAAAACTTTTTTGGCCTGGATGAAAAAAAATAGCTGTGAGGAAAAAAGTACAGGTTTTTCCTCACCCCTATTTCACCAATAAAAACCAAAAACGCGCATTGATTAAAAATGTTCTTCTAAGTACCAAAAACCCGCTTTAAAGAGCTATTTATGCCGTTTTTGTATCCATTAACATAAAAAATCCGTTACGTTAAGAATATAATATTTGGGGTGAGGAAAAACCTGTACATTTTTCCTCACTTTATACGATGTTAATTTGCGATGCCTGTGTAGTTCGAGTCTTTATAGTCTATAGTTGTTTAAACTTCAATTTAGAGGTAGATTATGGAACCAAGATTTTTGAATGAGTTGCTACGTTTTAGTGATGAAGAACTTAGAATTACAAAAATAAAACTTAATGTGACGGCACCTAATGATACGGGACTTAATGGTACTCACCCAATGAATGTATTCATAAGAAATCCAGAAGAAATAAATCACGAGTGGCTCTTTTGGCGTAAAAACAATCATACTTTCAACATTGGGCAATATGCCGTTTGTTTTGTAAGAATGGGAGAGGGTAGTGATCATCGTTGGTTATTAACAACTATTAAAAAAGTAACCCACAGATATGACAGCATTAGAGAAGGTACGGCTTATAGCGGAGAAATCTTAACGCGATTTGAAAAATATTTTGGCCGTGTTATTGTAAGATATCGCAATTCCAGCAAGAATATATGCCGATACGCAAATAATTTCATTAATGATTTGGAAATATCGCAAATACTTCCAAGACCTTACTCATTGTCGGCAAGTCAGTAATATGATGTTATGTTTTTCCATTTAAAAAACGGAGGCCACAGTGCCACAAAATCAAAGGGCATTAAAGAGTGTAGTGTTTATGTGCGTATGTGCAGTCGCATTTTGGATTTCGCCTGTAATAGCGCAGACACCAAATACCAGTTGGTATAATAACACAGCAACGAGTTTTACAATCTCCACCGCTGAACAACTGGCAGGATTAGCAGAGATTGTTAATGGAACTTGGGGCGGTTCGCCGTGGAGAGATAACTTCTCCGGTAAAACAGTTACTCTTGCCGTTGACATTAACCTTTCACAGTATCCTAACTGGGTGCCAATAGGAGATTTCAGTAGTAACGAGAATAATATATTTTCCGGAGTTTTCAATGGCGGCGGGAATACCATAAGAAATCTTACCATTAACCGCACTGCGAACAATCAAGGTTTGTTTGGCCGTATCAACGCTGGTAGGGTAGAAAATTTACAGCTTCAAAATCTAAACATAAACGGTGGCGGCACAGTTGGCGGTTTGGCGGGATTGATTACGCGCAGTAGAGTGATCAATATCAACTCTACAGGTACAATTAGCGGCGGTTCTGGTATCGGTGGTTTGGTAGGAAGCGCAAGCGACAGCAGCAGTGTGACAGATAGCTATTCCAGTTCCACGATCAGAGGCAGCAGCTCTGTTGGCGGTGTGGTGGGGTCTTTTGGTTCTAACTGTAATACGTGCAACGTGACCAACGTCTATTCTACCGGTGCAATAACCGGTACCAGTACCGGCAGCGGAATTGGTGGAGTATTGGGAAGTGCCGGTTCCATTGGCCTTGTGACAAATAGTTATTCCACAGGTGCGATCAGTGGTGGTAGTACTATCGGAGGCGTTGTTGGAAATCTTAGCGGCGGTAACGTGACCAACAGCTATTCAACAGGTGCGATCAGTGGCGGTAATACTATCGGTGGCGTTGTTGGAAATTTTAGCGGCGGTAACGTGACCAACAGCTATTCCACAGGTGCGATCAGTGGCGGTAATACTATCGGTGGCGTTGTTGGAAATTTTAGCGGCAGCAACGTGACCAACAGCTATTCAACAGGTACAATTCGTGGCGGTAGCACTATCGGAGGTGTTGTTGGAAGTATTTCTGGCAGCAACGCAAGGGTGACTCGCAGTTATTCTAATGGTGCAATTATCGGTACTGGTTCTGTTGTTGGGGGTGTAGCGGGGAGTATACGTTCCAGTAGTAACGTAACCAACAGTTTTTCATCCGGCACGGTTGTTGGTCAAAGTTCCGTTGGCGGTGTAGCAGGGAGCCTTTCTGATAGAGGCAGTGTAAATAATAGCTATTCAACCGCCGCGTATGTGGGACGTGTGGTTGGCGATATATCCAATGCTGTCAGAGACACTCTTTCCAATAATGTCGGTTATACCGGAACAAGAAACAGCAGCGGGAATATTTCCTGGCCCAATAATACCGCTACTGCCAGAGACGGTGCAAATATCACGTTAGCTGCCATACAAACTAATTCAACCATTGGCAATCGCTTTACTTCTGCCAATGGTTGGACGCTAAGTAACGGCAGACTGCCCGGTATCGGCGAACCAGTAGAATTTCCTATGGCGATATCACCAGCTTATGTGAGAACAGGCAGGGGGAAAACACTATCGTTTACAGCAACATCTTGGGGTGAGAGCATTGGTAGAAGTGCGACATGGACCGTATACGGTAATTCATCGAGCGCGACAACAATAAACTTTTCCGGCTCACTTTTCGTAGCGCCTGCAGATACTGCGAGGTGGCTTCTCGTTACCGCAAGTTCATCCGGTCAAACAGCTATGGCAGTGATAAACGTAATAGTACCCGATACCCTGTGGTATACCGCCAACACGGAAGCAGCGAGTTTTACCATCTCTACCCCTGATGAACTGGCTGGCTTGGCAGCGATCGTTAATGCAGGAACCGATAACTTCTCCGGCAAAACCATTACTCTTGCCGGAAACATGGATATGTCACAATATAATTATGAAAACTGGACGCCAATCGGAAACAGCAGCGTGCGCCCATTCTCCGGAACATTTAATGGCGGTAATAATACCATAAGTAGGCTCAATCAAAGCCTTTTCGGTCATATAAGCAATGGCAGGGTGGAAAATCTTGTACTGACTAATTTGAATCTCAATCTCAGCGGCGGTGGTGGCGCAGGCGCAGTCGCCGGAACGATTGTGCGCAGCAATCTTATCAATATCAGTTCTAGCGGTACTATCAGCGGCGGCAGCGGTATAGCAGGAAGTATTTCTGACAACAGCAGCATTACAAACAGTCATTCGAACGGTACTATCAGCGGCGGCAGTGGTATAGTTGGATATGTTTCTAATAGCAATGTGATTAACAGTTATTCAACAGGTACGGTTAACGGTGAAAATTCTATTGGCGGTGTAGTAGGACTTGTTTTTGGTGGCAGTGTAAATAACTGCTACTCCACCGGCGCAGTCACCGGTACCGGTTCAGGAGTTGGCGGTGTAGCGGGGAGTATAAGTTCCAGTAGTAACGTAACCAACAGTTTTTCATCCGGCACGGTTGTTGGTCAAAGTTCCGTTGGCGGTGTAGTAGGACTTGTTGCTGGTGGCAGTGTAAATAACTGCTACTCCACCGGCGCAGTCACCGGTACCGGTTCAGGAGTTGGCGGTGTAGTAGGAGTTGTTTCTGGTGGCAGTATAGTAGGATGCGCTGCACTAAATCCAGAAGTGAAAGGGACTAATTTTGTGGGACGTGTGACCGGCTCTTTTTCAAATGTTACACTTTTAAATAACATTGCCTACTCAGAAATGCGAAATAACGACAACAACAACACATGGGAAAATAAGGGTGCGTCGGACTTGGACGGCGAAGACATAACCGCATCAACCATAAATGCCGACATAACCATTGGCAACCGCTTTACTGCCGCAGGCGGTTGGGCGACAGGGACCACGTGGTCTTTGAATTTGGGCGGCACAACAGTACGCTTGCCAACACTTCTCAATGTACAGCATGTTTCAATACTCTTACATGACCGTGTAATCCCGCAAAACAATACAAACAATGAAACCGTTATTATCACTCCTGCGAATATGTTGACAAGCGAGTTCACAGCTGGCCCGAATCCAACAAACAGGAATATCGGTACTGTCAACTTTTTCCGTCAAGGTAAACGGATAGAAAACGCCAACCTATCAATTTATGACGCTTCGGGTAACTTCGTCAAGAAAATTAAGATAAGCGACAAAGCATTTGGCAGCTCCGCACGCCGTCAAGTCGGCTCATGGGATTTGACTGACAGGAGAAGGCGTTTGGTGTCAGAGGGTACGTATTTAGTGAGGGGCGTAATCACTGCATCAGACGGCAAAAGGGAGCGTGTCTCTGTGATGGTTGGCGTTCAGTAAATGCAGATATGGATGTGCGCGGAAGGAGTTCCGCGCATATTTTCAACTACTCCTCATCCGTAATTTCCACATAATCATTGGGTGCTTATTCAATTTGACGATAATTCGATAATTTGGAGAAAAACAAATAGGCAAACGTATCTTCTTTATAGGATAATAGTGAAAAAAAGGCTCTTCGCTATTCTGAGTGTGTAACAGCGCCTATCCCAGTCCCAACGGGACGTCATGTCTATAACCTCCGGCGTCAGCCGGAGGTATTGCGGTACAAACGGAAACCACTCCACAGGTCACAGATACGCCGCTCAACGCGATACTGCTCATAGTAATAACGCCCCGCTGGGGCTGTCAGGATCAGACTGTATATCAGATAACCCCCAGCTTACGCATGGGGTTAGAGACATAGCATCCCGTCAGGATGCAAGAAAACATCTACCCACTGATCTCGGGGACGATGTTGCATTTATTTCGTACGCGTTCAATACGTATTCAAAATCTATGCAACTCGCGTCCCAAAATCCGGAGTTGACTTTATTTCGTATATGTTCTATACGTGTTCAGAAAATATGCAACTCCGCTCTCTCATTAATCCCCCTGCCCCTGTAATTTCCATATAATCATCTGATGCCAATTCAATTTGTCAATAATTTGGGTATCATCAAATATCAATCATCCGGCAGCAGAATTGTATTTACTTTTAGCGATTTGGTTGGCAGATAGGATGGAGCAGACGGAAAAGAAGTCGTACATTCGCCATAGCTGCGTGAGTACATCATTAGACGTGAGATCGTTGATTAATTTGAAGGGGAACGAAGTTGTACAAATTTTGAAATCGCCAAACTTCCTGTTTTTGCCAAGTTTGGCGATTTGGCGTCACTCAGTTACATAAAAAACGGCCAAATTAGCGGCGAAATCGCCACTTTTGAAGCGCCCAGTTACATAACGGTTACATAAGAATTTGAGTGGAAAAAATTAAGCCCAATTAGGTATATATTTAGCGGATCTTCTTGATTTATAAGATGTTATAGACTTGAAATCGCCAAACTTTATGTTTTTAGCAAGTTTGGCGATTTGGTGGTTTGGAGTACTGCTTTTATTAAAAAGTTTTACGTTTTATACATCTCTTGGATTTTCGCTAAAAACAAATAGGCAAACGTATCTTCTTTATAGGATAATAGTGAAAAAAAGGCTCTTCGCTATTCAGAGTGGGTAACAGCGTCTATCCCAGTCCCAACGGGACTTGATATCTATAACCTCCGGTGTAAACCGGAGGTATTGCGGTACAAACGGAAGTGACTCCCGCATAGGTCACAAGTACGCCGCTCAACGCGATACTGCTCATAGTAATAACGCCCCGCTGGGGCTGTCAGGATCAGACTGTATATCAGATAACCACCCCCGGCTTACGCCGGGGGTTAGAGACATAGCATCCCGTCAGGATGCAAGAAAAAACATACCCACACGAAATAGCGAAGAGCCGAAAAACATCTGCATTATGCTTGATTTGACTTGCGAACGCAGCGTTCGTAATCTAATCAAAATGAATTGAAAATGAATTGCGAACACGCGCGTTCGCAATTGCTAAATAACAACGTTGCTTTAGCCGAAATTTATAGTATGCCATATATGTCACATAAATGTATATTTATGAAGAATATATTGGCATTATTTGTATACCTTACAAAGGGGCTTTATGGAACTAAATATCCCTCCAAAATACAATCGTGATATCACAAACGCTGTGCGTCTTCTCAAGGGCGAAGGGTGCAGTGTCGTTTAGACATTTTATTAGACATTCCTATAGTTACCAATTAAAATGGGAGCGTATGAGTCATTTGGCAGAGAATTAATTAAGCGGGGACAGTGCTTACTTTTTTTCACATCCCCAAAGGTAGTGATTTTAGGTGATCGGTGAACATTGACTCATAAAGCCTGTTGCAAAATTCAAAAAAATCGTTTATATTTATCAAACTTCACAAACTTCACAAACTTCACGCAATTTTTACTTTCGTCTGTTTTTTTATTTTCCGGCATTAGCTTTAAATAATCTTGCAGAATCTCTCGAAATCATATATACTAAACAATATAGGCATAAGTGCCTAAACGGAAAGGACGTGGTACTTGTATGCGGATACCATCAATTTATCTTGAAACAACTATTTTCAATTTCCCTTTTGTGGATGATTCACCGCAATATCGGGCAGATACATTGCGTTTGTTTGAAGACATAAAAGCTGGTAAATTTCAACCATTTACGTCCGACTATGTTACAAGAGAATTAGATGCCACCAAAGATGCGGAGAAACTTGCAAAAATGATGGATCTTATTTCCGATTACAATATCATTGTGCTTCCGGCGTCTGCGGAGATCAAGCGGCTTGCCGATATATACGTATTAGCAGGTATTATACCGGAAAAACATGATACAGATGCACTTCACATTGCAGCGGCAACGGTTTCAGGTCTTGATTATATTGTAAGTCTGAATTTCAAACACATAGTGAAACATAAAACGATAATTGAAACAGAGATTATTAATGCGCGTGAAGGATTTAAGCGGGTTTTTATTCACTCACCGGCGGAGGTTATAGACTATGAGGAAAGATCTTGATTATTACATGAATGACCCCGATATTATTGATGAACCAATGGGGCTCAGAGAAGTTCACGCGATTCGTTTGAGAATTCACGATGAAACAAAAGGGATGACACCGGAAGAGCATACTGCTTACTTCCGTGAAGGCGCAAAGCAGTTTTTAGCGCGAAAGAATGCGCCAAAAAACTAAAGATTAAAGATTATTGCGGGGAGTTGACTTTATTTCGTATATGTTCTATACGTGTTCAGAAAATATGCAACTCTGCTTCCCTATTAATCCCCCTGCCCCTGCAATTTCCACATAATCATCGGATGCCGATTCAATCTCATGATTTAGCGTCTATTTTATTTGGTATTGTATTATATTAATAAAGTTATCTAAGACTCGTATTTAGTTCGTATTTAGTAGTTTATAGGTAGAATTTAAATTATGATAGCTTATGAATTTAAAACAACCGTAAGTAACGGAGTAATTCGTATACCTGCAGAATACAAAGATAAAGTCCCCGGTGTTGTAAAGGTTATTCTTCTGTCGGATGAGTCCGTCAAATGTGTTGGCAGTAACAAAAAGAAAGCTGTGTTTACCGCTGTGAGTTTGGATACCAAGGGTTTTGTGTTTAACCGTGAGGAAGCAAATGAGCGAGAAGGTGTCTGCAAGACGCAAACCGAATACAATGACAAATTTAGACCTTAACAATATCGCATCCCGCCTCGAAGGACTCGAAGAGACCATCATCTTTAAACTTATTGACCGCGGCCAGTGGTGTGAAAACACTATTGCGTATACAAACGGTAAAAGCGGTTTTGTCAGCGAAAAAACACGTTCTCTATTTGAATTACGTCTATACTATCACGAAGAGATGGACGCGAAATTCGGCAGATTCTGCGTCCCCGAAGAGAGACCTTTCAGCAGCGGACTGCCATCACCTAAACGGGATGTCAATCTGCCTGATTCAGGGCTTTATATTGATGATTATAACATTGTCAACTTGTCACATGATATTTTAGATAGCTATAAAAATCTGCTGACAAGGATTTGTCCGCAGGGAGACGACGGTCAATACGGATCAAGCGTGGAGCATGACGTATACGCGGTACAGGCGATCGCGCGCCGTATTCACTATGGTGCGTTTTACGTAGCGGAGAGTAAATTTCAATCAGACCCAAAGGGCTACAGTAAACTTATTGCGGATAATGATGTTGATGGTATGATGGAAAAGCTCACCCGTAAAGATGTGGAAGAGCGCATTTTAGAGAGAGTTAAAAACAAAGTTGAAAGCGCGCAGTCAAAGACAAGTCAGCTTGTGAGAAATGTAATTGATCCGCAAATTTTTATGGATTATTATCGGGATTTTTTAATCCCCCTTACGAAGCAGGGTGAAATTTTGTATCTTTTGAACAGGAATAAAAAGAAGAGACTAACCAAAAATGTCTGAATATACAAAAGGTCTAAACACGAGCCAAAAAACAGCGGTACTTCACAATGAGGGGCCGCTTTTAGTTTTGGCCGGAGCGGGAAGCGGCAAAACCCGCGTGCTCACAGCGCGCATCGCGCGGCTTGTGGGGGAAAAACGGTGCAGGCCGGAGGAGATTTTAGCCGTCACATTTACAAACAAAGCCGCAAAAGAGATGCAGGAGCGCGTCGCTTTGGCAACGTCAAAATCAGCGGCGGAAAAAATGACCCTGTGCACATTCCACAGTCTTGGAGTAAAGATACTGCGTGAACACGGTAAACTCGTTGGGCTTACGAAAAACTTTACGATTATTGATGAACATGAGCGAAACGCGGTGCTAAAAGGAATTATGCGCGGCGAAGGTGTAAGGGGGCTTAAAACTGAGGATCCCGATGAATTCGCAAACCGCATAAGCCTTGCAAAAAACGCATCCCTGAATCCGGACGAATACTACAAAAGCAATCCCGAAGAACGTAAAGTGTTTCGCGTTTACAATACATATAATAAGATGCTGATGAAACGCCAAACGGTTGACTTTGATGATCTTTTGCTGCTGCCTCTGCAAATACTCAGTTCTAATCATTCGGTTCTTGCAGATTACCGCAAACGCTACAAGTTTATATCCATAGATGAGTTTCAGGACACTAACGCGGTGCAGATGAAACTTGCCTCTCTTTTATGCGAGCCTGCAAATAATATAATGGTTGTGGGAGACGATGATCAGGGTATATATTCATGGCGCGGAGCGCAGATCGAAAATATTATCTCATTTTCAACCAACTACAAATCATGCAAGACCATAGTCCTTGACAAAAACTACCGCTCAACACATCAAATATTATCAGGCGCCCTTGCGGTGGTATCACGCAACAGAATCCGCAAGAATAAATCAATAACGGCGCAGGCGGGAGAGGGTGATCCGATATTTCATTATAAAGGCGAGGATGAGGTTGACGAAGCGGAATGGATCGCTCAAAAGATATTTGACAATAACGAGCATACTTCTTTGGGATATACAGATCACGCGATTCTATTGCGAACAAATGCCATGATGCGCCGGTTTGAGGACGCTTTACGTCAAAAAAAAATACCCTGCGTAGTAGTCGGCGCGACAAGTTTTTATGAACGCAAGGAGATCAAAGATATAATATCATATTTAAGATTCTTCGCTAATCCTCATGATGAACTCAGTTTAGAGCGCGTGTTAAAAGTCCCCTCACGCGGGTTTGGAAGCGTTACAATGGAGAAACTTGACGATCTCGCCGGTTTACGGAAAATGAGCATTTGGGACGCAATGCTCCGTCACCAGGAGATAGACAATATCGCCTCAGAACAATCTAAAAAACTTGACGAATTTATCAACTTTTATAATAGATACAGTGAAAAATTTGAAACCGGCCAGCTCTCCTCAACTCTTCGCGCGCTGCTTACCGAATGCGGTTATTTTGATCTTTTAAAACGCGCGTACAAAGAGGAGGGCGAAGCGCAGAAACGTATTGAAAATGTTGAGGAGATGATCCACGGTCTTGAGATCTACGAGCATAAATTTACACGCAAGAAACCAGCTATCGCCGGATATCTTCAAGAACTTGCCTTAATCTCTTCTGACGAGGAGGATAAAGAGGATGACAGGAAAAAAAGAGGTGTGGTTTTGATGACCTTGCACAAATCAAAGGGTCTTGAGTTCCCGGTTGTTTTTCTTGCCGGACTTGAAAATGAGATCATGCCCTCGCCAAGAGCTGTCGCGGAAGGGAGCATCGAAGAGGAGCGCCGTCTTTTCTACGTAGGGATGACGCGCGCGCGAAAGCAGCTTTACCTGACATATCCGGGGCAAAAACTCTTTAGAGGCAACATGAAAGCGGTAACCCCCTGCCCGTTTCTAAGCGAAATTCCCGAAGAGTTTCTTGATGGAAAAATAGGCGAAAAGCAGGACGCGGACAGAATTGAGTTTTTAGACAACTTCTTTAATGAGATACAGGCGAAACTTGAGGGTTAAGGGTTTCCGAAGCTGTCCAGCCTTTCTTTTTCACAACACGCATAAAGGCGTCAACCACATCCGGATCGAACTGTTTGCCTCTGTCTTTGAGAAGACGGTTTATCGCCTCCTCCCGGCCAAGGCTTGGGCGGTAGGGTCTTGTTGAGGTCATAGCTTCGAACGCGTCCGCGACGTTAATAATGCGCGCGCCTATAGGAATCTCGTCACCGGCAAGCCCGTGCGGATAGCCGCCTCCGTTATAATGCTCGTGGTGATGCAGTATCAACTTATGCAGATCTTTAAGAAACGGGACATCTTTCACAATATTTGCGCCGAGAGTGCTGTGATCTTTCATGATGCCGTTAAACTCTTCGTGCGTGAGAGGTCCGGGTTTATTAAGAATGTGGCCGGGGATTCCTATTTTGCCGATGTCGTGGAGCAGCGCCGCGTCTCTTACAACACCGGAAAGTTTCTCATCAAGATTCATCTCAATCGCTATCTCTTCGGAATAATGCTGCACATTTTCGCTGTGCCCGTGAGTGTACCTGTCTTTGGCATCAACCGCGATCGCAAGCGCCTTAATGGTGCGGATGTAGTTCTCTTTCATATCTGTATAGAGCTTGGAGTTTGTAAGCGCAATTCTTGTTTGACTTGCAAGGCTTGACAGAAGTGTAATTTTTTCCGTCGGCGAGCTAAGCTCCTTGCCCGCTCCAAATATAATGCAGCCAAAATTAGTGTCTTCCCATGACATCTGCATTATATGCTCAAAAATAAACGGATACCCTACCTCATTTTCAGTTTCGCAATTGAAATTTATATGCTTAGTTGTTACTTTTTTGAGCGCTATATTGGAATTTGTAAGGCGGTTGTACTCAACCACTACCCTCGTGCAGGTATCCTGTACGAACTCCTCCTTAAGCAGCCCGCGCGACCAGTGCAAAAAATCATAGCTGCGCTTTTGCGGCATTAGAAACCCTATAAAGTCAATGGCGAAATTCTTTTGAACGGTATCAAAAAGGCACTTTATGATAGCCGTTTTGTCAACAAGCCCCATGAGCGACTCTGAGTAAGTTCCTATAAACGAGAGCTCGTATAATTTCTGATTTATCGATGTGTATAAATTCGCGTTGTTAATAGCGACTCCGGCCTGAAACGCAAGCACGCCTACTACATTGAGATCGATAGCGGAAAACGGCTCCATCCCCTTGTCGCGGTTAAGGTTTAAAACCCCTATCACCTCATCAGCCTTTTTGAGCGGAACCGATATGGCGCTTCCAACGTCATCCCTCTTAAGCTCTAACTCGGCTATCGGGATTTTGATATCATCGCCGCCGATAAGCACCGGGGTTCCGTTTCTGAACACCCATTTTGAGATAGCCCACTCCCCCATGTCACTTAAAGGCGAGCGGCGTTTATGAACCTTAATCCCAAGCTCTTTTACTATAACAAGATCACCGTTCTCTTTATCGTAAAGCTGAACAGAACCGCTCTTGGCTCCGGCGGTTCTCAATGACTGTTTGAGGGTAACATCAAGCAGCTCCTCAAGGTTGTGCGTTGACGTGAGCATGGAAACAATCTCATGAAGCGATACAAGCTCCGAAAGTACAACATCGTCTCTTTGAGTATTGGTTGACTTTATAACGAAACGAATTTTTTCAATAAGTGTGTTGTACTGGTAGGGCTTGATTATATAGTCGCTGGCGCCGGTTCTGATTGATCTTATTGCGGTATCGATATCAGGATGTCCTGTTGTAACAATTACAGGGATGCCGTTTTTGCTTTTCTTGAGTTCTTCAAGCAGCTCAATACCGTCCATGTTGGGCATTTGAATATCGCTTAATATCAGATCGGGAGTTATGTGCTCAAGTATTTGCAGCGCTTCAATGCCGTCGTTTGCGCAAATTACCTTAAACCCCGAAGTGTTCAAAAAAGCGGATACCGAAAAGAGCAGCTCTTTATCATCCTCAACAACTAACACTATCTGTTGTGTACCGCTATCTGTTTCCATATCCATATGCCGCTCTTCTATTTTATGACTAATTTATACTGTGGTACACGGCACGAGTTTACACTGCACCGCACGCAACTGCACGCAGGGCCGTGAGGCTGCTTAGCGGTGCAGTGTAAACTCGTGCCGTCATGCAGTACAGGTATATACTGCATATATATAAATAAATATCAGGGCCATAGCTTTTGCAAGATAAAAAATATTGCTAAAGCCATCTATAAGAAATACTCATCTTAACCGTACCCGCAAGCTCATGGCTCAAATAGCCAAAATCAACCCCCGCGCGGCTGTTAAAGAGATTAAGCCCGGCTCCCATAGAATAACTGTGATTATTGAAACCGGCCCGCAGCGTAAGCGTGTTCATTATCGTATACTCCGCACCGTAGCGTGCCGCTTTAAAAAGAACTGAGGGGCCGTCTGAAAACGAGAGCGTCTGAGGCACTCTGTCCTCTTCCCTAATCCCCCCGCCCTGCCCCTGATGGTTTATCCCCTCGTTAAAAAACAGATCGGGCGAGGTGTAAAAAAGCGCAAAGCGGCCATAAAGATAAGGGTTATCCCTCTCAAAGGCAAGACTCAGGCGGAGATGCTGAGGCACTTTTTCACTATAATCTGAATTCTGCCAGCGAACCGTACTCGAACTCACATTTTCCCACAAAAGCGCGGCGTAAAGCGACTGCTTCGTAAAATGCGCCATCGCCCCCAAATCCGCTCCAAGCCCGTAGCCAAAGACCGTCTCAAGACGGCGCCGTCTTGCGGTAAGCGCGGCTCCAAAATGCAGATCCGCTATCCCCATTTCAAACCTGTGGCCGTACGAAAAGCGCGTCCACACATCAGACGCTGTAAATATGTCTATATTATCCGTATCAACACCGGTAATATCGTACTCACCGGTCTCCTCATTCCAATACTTGCGCGTGTCCTCTATCCCCGGAATGAGAAGATACGCGGCGCTCGCCCCAAAGCCGCCCCGCTCCCCGACGGGGCGCGTATAGTTAAGCATTGACGTACTGAATACATCACCGTAGTAAGACGAATAGCTCAACGTAAGAACCGCGGGCGCGGTAACCGCGGCAAGCGACGGGTTGGAGATAAGAGGCCCGGCGCTGTTTATCGCGAGGTCAGATGAAGAGAGCGCGGCAGAGCGCGGCGATACCAAAACTTCTGATACCATATCACCGTAAACGCTGTATTTTTCAGAAGCGTATAACGCTCCGGTAAAAAATAGCAGCATCCACAAAACGGTGTCTAATTTTATAATTTTATTCATGATCTACAGATAAAGATACAAAAAGGCAACGGCACAAATCTACACTATGCCGCCAAGCAACAGAAACGGCCCTGCGGTGCAGTGCAGGACGCGTGCCGTGTACCGGTATACAAGATTTTTGTTTGTATACCGGCCGGCAGTCTAACGCCGGGGCCTCTTTCCAAGCAGTCTCTCAATAACCTCAGCAGACGCTCTTGTAAGATCATCAAGAGTATTTACCGAGATACTTGAAACGCCTGATGATAACACCTCAGCGGTTAAAACATCAATTATCCGCGCGGAGATCTGGCTTGACCCGAAAGCCTGCGTCACATCAACAATGCAGATATACTCGGCGCCGGCCTGTTTGCCGAGAGCGACTATCTGCTTCTCGTCAACAGAACCGCTGCGCTGTTTTTGCTGCTCTCTTATGAGCTCCTCAATAAACATCTCTGTGCGCTCTATTGTACGGTAAGTCCCGCTTTTTACAAGCCCGTCGAGTATAATTGTCTGCGCGGCTCTTTTTTCACTCTCTTCCATTCCGCCGGCCACGTAAACCGCAATCCTCGGTCTATCCTCTCTGTTAACAGCGGCGGGAGCGGGAGCCGGTCTTGCGAAAGGATCGGCAGGCGCTGTCTGTGAGAGGCTTGCCACCTCTATTTCGCGTGTTACCTGACGGCCAAGCCTCATAATAACCTCATCAACGGCCCGCTGATCTCTTGAAGATGACGCGGAGGCTCTGTTTACCATGCTTCCTGTTGACGCGTCAATCAACCGCACACTGAAATCAAAATTTTTACCCTTGTTGCGCGGAGTTACCTCTATCACGCAAAAATACTGCGCCTTAAGCACTCTGCCAATAAATTTTATCTGAAGCTCGCTCAACTCTCTATCGGTGATGTTATCCTTTTTAAGCTCCTTAAGCACCTCCGACGTATGATTAACGGCAGCACTCGCTTTACCCTGCGAGATAGACTCCGCAAGTCTTGAAGCCAGCATGTTATAACTGCCGATATTGGACTTCTTAGGCTCAGGAGTTACCATATAAACCGCAACTTTCGCCCTCTCCTGACTAAACGCGAAACAGCAAAAGGCAAGAATCATTATAGTAACTTTTTTCATCTGTAAATCCCCCTTTTTGCGATATCAATTAACCGCGATTTTATCTTTAATCTGAGCCCATATCACGGGCACTGCCGATTTAAACGCCGCTTCCGCCGCAGACTGCGCGGTCATGCTGCCCTCTTTAGGGCCGTTTACGTTTATCAGAGCTTCGCTTTTATTGGTCTTAGTGTTGATGAGATTCACACGCACGGCAGCGTTGCAGTAGTGAAACACACCGTCGGATTTAGGATTTGCGACTCTCGCTTCTATAGTGAGGACAAATCCGGCAGCCTCTCTATCGGCGGCAATACGGCCGTTGCTTTGAGTGAGAAGCGTCTGTAAACCTGATATGATAATATCGGTCTCCTCTCCAAGTATCGTCTCTTTGGAGGTAAGATAGACAAACAGATCGTTTTGCAGTTCAATCTGCGCCGCCGTGAGCTGTTTAAGCAGTTCATCGGCGCGCTCTCTCTGAGAGCGCTTAAGACCGTTCTCCGGGTCTATAGTTATAAGCATCTCCCTGTAGGGAACAAGGGATTGCACTTTGTTTCTGCTTTGAGCTGTTTTTTCAGCGGCGCCTCTGTTGTCGCCTGCCGCGGCAAGCTGCTTTGAGAGATCAAACTCCCGCCGCGCTTCGCTGAGACCGTTTTCTATAAGAGAGGCGTAATAAGCGGCCAAATCGGACCTCTTTACAGCCGCAAAAGCGAATACTCTGTTATTTTGCTGATCATGAAAAGAGTGAGTCTGCGCTTTCACAACCTGCGCGTTTGTAGACGCCAATATCAGCTGTTCGTAATCTCTGCCTATAGTCTCGTCTACTTTTTCGCCCTGACGCGTCTGAGAGCTTGTGGTTCTTGTTTGCGAGGTACCGCTTATGTGTACGCTTATCCCCTGCGCCATTCTATTGCGCGCCTCATTTTCAACACGCTGAATAATCTGCGCTACATTTGCGTTGCGCGGCACAGCGTCTTGAGAAAAACCGGTGTACCACTCCTTTTGAGGATAACTCACCTCACGCCACGACTCCTGAATCCACTGCGGAGCGATTTCAAATTTTCGGCTATAAGAAAACTGCGGTGATAAAATTATCACCGCAATCGTCATTAAAACCGTTACACAAAAAGTGTTATACGTACGCTTCGGCATTATTACTGTTTATTCCTGTACTTTGCGTCGTATTCTGCAACACCGGCGTCGAGCCTGCGCAGCATCTCATCCTTTTTTACCCGAAGCTCAAACTCCTGATCTCTGTCTGTAGCGTCAAGAACAGCATTCTTAAACACTTCAGGATTAAGAATTACCAAAGCGTAAACCTTGTAGCGGTTAACCTGACTGTTATACTGAACAACGTTCTTAAAAACAGAGGAGCCGCGCACATGTTCATTTGTAACCTGACGAACTACCTCTTCCCATATTTTTTTCGCTTCGCCGTCCACATTTTGAGCGTAAGATTCGCTCAGACGCTGAACCTGAGTGTTTATAGCGCGCGCGACGTCTGATCTCGCTTCGTCAGCCGCTATATTGCGCGCTACCTGCTCATCTGAGGACTCACCGATACCTATACCGGCAGGGATAAAGTTTTTCTCCATCTTAGCCTTTATATCTTCAAGCTCGGAGGCAGGAGTGGTGATTGTATGGAATCCGCGGTTGGCGGCTTTCTGCGCCGCCTTTTTCTTGGAACTGCATCCATTAAAGGATAGAAGCGATACTGCGGCAATAGCGCAGACAACGGCTGCAAATCGAGTTTTCCCTATAAACATAATCTCTCCTTACTTACTCCCGCCGCTCAGCTCTCATCAAGCTACGCCGGGATTTTTGGGTTAGAATTTTTCTCAATACTGTTGAATGTATTTACACGCTTATACTTATCCTGTGATAATCGCGCACGGGGGATAAAAACGACCAAATCCCATAACAATTATATATCTTTGCAGTGGGAAGCGCAAGTGTTTTCTTTTCGCATAAAGGTTTGCGTGTGAGCAGACGGATTTAACCAGCCCGGCGAATAACATTATATTACCGTTTTTGTAAAGACCCCCGGATCTCCGTTGATCGTTATTGTCACAGAGCCGCCCGATACCGCGTAAGTTCCTTCCATCGGACTCCTGCCGATTAGCGTAATAACGATATTCTCTTCCTCTGCAGACCATGTGCCGGCGTTATTGATTGTCATCCACGTATCGCCATATTTGGTTATCAAGCTGAGGTTGCCGCCGGATTTAAAGATAAACCCGAAACAGTCGCCCTCTTCGCAAGTCGTCCACGCATCACCGGTAATCAATGGGTGGTGAGCTTCGCCATTAAATGGATTACTGCCGCCGCCGCATGCAATCAAAACCAACAGGGAAAAAAACGTCGCCGCCAATACGCTGAAAATTACCCGCGGTTTTGTGATACTGCAAATTGAATTTTTCATCTGTGTTATCCTTTATTAAATAAAATTATTGCGAATTTTCGCTGTTTTACGCGGGTAACATTTTCCTGCATCCTGAAAGGATGCACCCCTGATAGCGCAAAAAAACGCGCAAAGCCAAAACAAGGTCGCATCCCTCCAGGATGCGGAACTCTTTTGGGAATATTTTTTCTACCGAGCTTTGCATCCCTCCGGGATGCAGGAAAATGTGCAAATTTTAATCTCATCGGGTCTAATTCCCCGCCCCTTGGGGCGTTCCATTAAGCCCGATACCCCGCTGTTTTTCATTTAAAGGGCGGGGACGAGCCCCGCCCCTGCGTTATTGCACGCCCACAATTAACGATATTGTCTCTCTTCTGCCGTCAATGCCAATCAATACGCCCTTTACAACGTACGTACCTGTGCCGACCGGTCTGTTTTTCGCATCTTTTAGATTCCACTCCCCTACTGCGCGCCGCGCCGCGCTGCCGGATCGCGATTTGCCCAAATCCGACGCGTTATCGCTGATCTTTATCCTGTTCACAATATTGCCGTTTGCGTCATAGATAATCAGAGTTGCGTCTTTTATGAGCTCACCCTCGCGGAAAAACGCTATCTTGCCGGATGATTTAGCCGCAGGATTCGGACCCGCAACTAACCTGTTAGTCAACCGGTCGACAGGCGCGGTTACAATATCATTGATCATATCCACAATTGACTGACGCCATGTCAACATTGAAATCACGACCGTTTCTATATGCGAACCGTCACGCAGACAAACCCTTGTACTGTCGCCGTCCGAGGTGGAAGTTGGCGGCGTTACAACCCACTCGCCCCAATCGTGACCTAAGGCGTCTATTTCCTCCGTCTTCGCATGCTCCGCGTCGTGTTTACAGATCGCAGTTTGGACGCCCGCTTCTGTACAGGTCGGCTCTTTCGTAATAGTCCACTCATCCCAGTCGTGGCCTAAAGCGTCTATCGCTTCCGTTTGCTTATCTATATCTCCGCTGACAGCGCAAGTCCGTGTTCTTTCTCTGCTTCCCGCCTCTGTGCAGGTCGGTTCTTTTGTGACAACCCAATCGCTCCATTCACCAAAGACAGTTCCGATTGATACAACATACAAATTCGGTACACCGAAAAAGCCCTCAGCAACAAAAGTAATCGCCGTGTTATCAGCCGCGTATTCCATCTCTTCTTCGTGATCGTAGACTTTCAGATGGATCTCCTCATTGCCGTCACCGTAAATCATCAAGAATCCAACATACCTGTCCAAACTCGGCTCATATTTGAGTACCGCCGACCCGCGGTTCTCATCACCGGCAAACGCGCCTATCTCAATCATATCGCTGCGCACCTCCGTACCATTATTCACCACAACGGCTGCCATAGTCATAGTGCTTGTAAACGCGGTATGATCAACCG
>WRCH01000017.1 GCA_009784115.1 Chitinispirillia bacterium | reverse complement strand
TTTAAGAGTATGACTTATCCTTACAGAAACCATTGCACAAGACATTTATTAAGAATGTCTCTCATTTGCGGGATTATAAATTTTGAATCAATCAGAAAATAGGGTTTCCGAACATGTCTATTATGTTTTTTGTCCTTTGCGTCCTTATGGCTTTAACTCTACTCCCAAAAGTTTTTATTCTAAAAACGGGGGCAAAAAACAAAAGCTGTCCCGTTTTGAGACAGCCTTTATTTAATTGACATACGGACAATACGTCCTTACTTAAAAAGTAGTTGCTTTTAGTACCGTTGTACCATTTTTACCTTTGAGTCTTAAAAACAGAACACTCTGTCTTATATTGCTGAAATAGAGTTCTGACGCTCCTGACTGTACGGTACCTTTTCTGATTTCTCTGCCCTGAAGATCAACCAATGAGTATGATTCAAATCCGTGATTATTGGGCAGTGCGGCAGTGAAACCTCTGTTTACCGGCCTGAGCACAATGTTCGCTGGCGTCTTGCTTACTCTCGCGCCGCCGTACCTTACCGATATTACAGGCGCGGACTCACCGATGAGCAGAAAGTAGTCCAAATTGACTGAGTTCGAGAAAACCAGCCTTATTGTGTTGTTACCTTCGCTTAGCTGCAGCTCGGGCCCAAATTCTACTATCTGATATCTATTCCAGGCGCCGGTACCGCTTGTGGTTAATGTTCCAACCTGCGTGCCGTTCACAGTCACAGTGAAACCGCTTGATGATACATCCGCCTGATTTACGGCGAGCATCGCCGCCATTGTGTACGTCCCGGCTCTTGGTATATCTACCGTATATGTCGCAACATCCCCGGTACTTATGAAGCCGATGTTTGTGATACCGCTCGTTGAGGAAACACCGATGCACATAGGATTATTCTGATTGGAAACACATCTGGGAACCGCTTCGTTCAAGCTCTCCGCTTCAACCTTTATGGTATCTTTGCCGCCCGGTGTTACAATCGCGGCTGTCCATTTGGCATAAAGAGTTACATCCGACGCCGGCGTAAATGCAGAACCTGCGCCATGATCTGTTCCCATGCCTGATAAATCGGTGTTCCAGCCATCGAATGTAAAACCGCTTCTTGTAAGCCCGCTTCCGCTCGCAACCGTTACGGCGCTTCCCGCGCTAACCGTCTGCGCAGCTGGCGCTGTTCCGGTTCCGCCGTTAGCATTATAGGTTACGGTGTAATTGACTGCAGAGACAGCAGCCCATCTCGCAAACAGGGTTGTATTGGCGGTTGGCGTAAATGACACACCGGCGTTGAAATTGGTTCCCGTACCCTGAGCGTTGGTATTCCAACCCTCGAAGGTAAAACCGCTTCTCGTAATTCCGCTTCCGCTTGCAAGCGTTACACTGCTTCCCGCATTAACCGTTTGTACAGCAGGCGTTGTTCCGGTTCCGCCGTTGATGTTATAAGTTACGGTATAGGAAGTAGGAGTAGTAGCGGGAACCCATCTTGCATACAGGGTGATACTGACGGTTGGCGTAAATGAGGCGCCGGCATTAAAATTGGTTCCCGTACCCTGAGCATTGGTATTCCAGCCGTTGAATGTAAAACCGCTTCTCGTAAATCCGCTGTTGCTTGCAAGAGTTACGCTGCTTCCCGAATTGACCGTTTGTACGGCGGGCGTTGTTCCGGTTCCGCCGTTGATATTGTAGGTTATTGTAAAAGCAGCTGCCGTCCATCTCGCGAAAATGGTGGTATTGGCAGTAAACACGGTGTTTGTGGTTACTTCCGTACCGCCTGTTGCGGCTGTAAACCAACCATTAAAAGTATGACCGCTTCTTGTTGGCGTTGGCAAACTTGTCAATCTGCCGTTGGTTCCCGTTGCCGCGGTTGACGGATTAAGCGCATTCCCGCCGTTTACGTTAAATGTTACGGTGAAAGTGGTCGGCGTTGCCGTCCATTGCGCGAAAATAGTGGCGCTATTATTAAATACGGTGCTTGCGGTGATTGCTGTCCCGCCTGTAGCCGCTGTAAACCAACCGTTAAAAGTGTGGCCGCTTCTTGTAGGCGTCGGCAAACTTGCAAGTGTGCCGTTCGCTTGAGTTGTCGCGGTTGAAGGGTTAAGCGCATTACCGCCGTTTACGTTAAATGTTATAGTGTGGTTAGTCGCATTTGCTGTCCATCTTGCAAATAGAGTTACATTGGCAGTTGGTGTAAATGACGCTCCGGCGGCGTAATTGGTTCCCGAACCGTTTGCACTTGTATTCCATCCGCCGAATGTAAAGCCGCTTCTTGTAAGTCCGCTTCCGCTTGCAAGCGTAACGCTTACTCCTGCGTTAACTGTCTGCGTTGCGGGCGCTGTTCCGGTTCCGCCGTTTACATTATAGGTTATGGTATGGGTAGTAGGTTGAGTTCCGCCGCCGCCGACCGCCTCCCTGTATCTTCTGGTTAATTCCGCCGGACAGGTAACAGACCTGCGGGTAAAACGCGGGTTACCTGCCGCTTCAAGCCAGTTAGCGAGAAACAGACAGCCCTCTCTAAGAGTGGCGTGACGCGCATTGCTGAACGTCGTGTTGCATTTATTTGTGAGGCAGGATTTATATGTGGAAGCATTATAGTTACTCTCTCTCTCACAATCCTCCAAAAGCCCGCCGTACCGGGCGCCAAGCGCGGATGTACTTATGCCTGTCTGACGAGTGAAGCTGTCGAATAAGCCAAGCCCGCCGCCGGGAATCAAAAGGTCAAGCTGCTGGCCGCCAACGTCTCCGCCTATGTTGGTCGCCATAACAATCATTCTCTTCCCGCGAATAGCCGCGTGCTGAGAGTTGTTACCATAGTGGCCGCTTCCAGTGAACGTTATCTCCCAGCACGCGCCGCAGTTATTAGGCGGGGTCGTGGCCACAAAACCGTAAGCCAAATTTCGGTCGCTGGCATCCACCCAGGGAATCATATCCCAGCAAGTAAATTGAGCGCCGCCGTCGCAGCTGCTGGTACCCGCATTGTTTGGATGATTCGGGATTAAATTATTGTTGATGTCGCACACCTTGGTGCCATTGTTCTGCCACGAGCAGCTCGGTTTGCAGCCGTCCCAATAACGGGTCAGCCAACCTTCTTGCGCATTTACAATGCCGGCAAGAAAAACAGTAAACAGCGCGGCCGTAAAGAGTGTCTTTCTCATAGTGACCTCTCTCTTTCATGTTAAAAAATTATATGCAATTATGATCTATTTATCAATAAACCCATAAAAACTAATATAATCTATGAGATATATCAGGTCATTATTTTTTTTATTTTTTTTTATTGCGCGGTTGATTATGGAAAGGCGGCTGTAAAGCCGCCCCCGCCTAAAACGTAGTCGCTCTTAACACCGTTGTACCGTTTTTGCCTTTTAGCCGCAGAAACAAAACGCCCTGTCTTACGTCATTGAAATAGAGTTCTGACGCGCCGGACTGCACCTTGCCTTTTCTTATCTCTCTGCCCTGAAGATCGACTAATGAATATGAATGAAACGTGTGATCACTATGCAGCAGAGCCCTGAAACCTCTTACCCCGGCTGTGACCGTAACATGCGCCGTATGCGCCGATCTTTTTGCCGCGGTGTGTTTTACAGAGACAACTATCGGAGCGCAGCTTGGGCCGGCGCCTGCGGTACCTTGCCACGATCCAACGCCGCCGTCAACCCAAACGTAGTAGCCGCCGTCCTTTTTTTCCGGCAGCGTTCCGTTATTGCCCCAGCAGCCCAAATGCCCCTGACCAACATCAACCCCGTTAATTTTTGAGGCGTTTGCGTTTGAGCAAAATTCCGTGATTTCGGTCACAAAAAAGCAGGCGCTGCCGTCATCGGGCGCCTTTGCGGGAACCAAGTCGGATGTTGCGTATAGATCATTACACCAGGCAGGCAGATAGCCGCATCCGCCCGTCGTATCGCCTTCGCCTCCTCCGCCTATGGGAGTCCATCTTGCGAAAATGGCGGCATTAGCGGTAAATACTGTGCTTGTGGTTACTTGTGTTCCGCCCGCTGCCTCCGTAAACCAACCGCTAAAAGTATGGCCGCTTCTTGCAGGCACAGGAAGAGCTGACAGTGTGCCGTTTGCCGCGGTTGTCGCGGTTGCCGGAGTAACGGAGCCGCCCGTTCCCGCGTTGAATGTTATTGTATAGGTGACGGGATCAGTTCCGCCGCCTGAACCTGCCGGGCGCTTCTTAGGGTCTTTGTACCAATCAATGAGCTCCTGCGGACAGGTTGTGACAGACCACCTTACCTCAGGGTTGTTTGCCGCCATCATCCAGTTTGCGTGCCACAGGCATCCCTCTCTAAGCAGCGGAGCGTTGGAAAGATTCTCGCATTGTTCTCTAAGACATGATTGAGCGGTTGCAAGAACGTTTGAGCTGTTGCAGGGCCTCGTCAAAAAACCGCCGTACTGCGCGCCGAGAAGATTGTTGTTGGCATGGCCAAGCTGACCGGAAATCGCATTATGTATACCTACGCCTCCGCCGGGTATTAAAACATCAAACTGCTTTTGCGGAGAGTTCTCAACGTCGCCGCCTATGTTTGTCACCATTACAATCATCCTCTTACCCACAAGCGCCCTGTGTGTAGCACCGGTGGGAGCGGGGCCTTTGGTACCGGCGGCGGCGCCCTGACCGGTAAATTCCATCTCGAAACACTGACCGCACTGCACCCCTGCCGGGTTCACAGCCACAAAAGCGTAGGAGAGAGTTTCGCTTATGGCAACCGGCGCGTGATCCCAGCACACATATTGACCGCTTGCGTTGTTGCAGGCGCTTTGAACTTGGTCGCTTGGCGTTACGCTTTCATTCTGACGGTTGCACACACCTGCAACGCCGACGTTGCCGGCAGTAGTCCGCGTGTTGCCTGTCCAGTTGCAATGAAGTTTGCAGCCGTCCCAGTAACGGGAGAGCCAGCCGGTACCGCTTGTCTGCGCGCTTGCAATCCCTGCAAACATCATAAAAAATAATACAGCTGTAAAGAGTGTTTTTTTCATAATGTCGCCGCCCTTAATACCGTTGTTCCGGTTTTACTTTTGAGTTTGAGGAATGTAACGCCTTGTCTGATGTTGCTAAAATGGAGTTCTGATGTGCCAGCTTTTACCTTGCCTTTTCTTATTTCCCTGCCTCTAAGATCAATCAGCGAGTATGATTCAAACCCATGATTGCTTGGCAGGACGGCGGTGAAACCTTTATTTGTTGATCTAAGCGCAACATTTGAACGTGCGCCGTTTGCTCTTGCGCTGAAAAATCTTACCGACGTAGTGTCGGGAGTCCATCTTGCAAACAGGGTGACGTTGGCTGTAGGCGTAAATGTTGAACCGGCGGTGTAATTTGTCCCCGTGCCCTCTGCGTTGATATTCCAGCCGCCGAATATGAAACCGTCATTTGTAAATCCGGCTGCGGGCGCAAGCGTTACGCTGCTTTGCGGAACGACCGTACTTGCGGCGGGCGCGGTTCCAACTCCGCCATTGATGTTGTAGGTTACGGTAAATCGGGGGCCTTGCGGTTCGCCGACCAATATGAAGTAGTCAAAGTTGACGCTGTGGCTTTCAAAGCTCAGTACTATTGTGTTGGGGCCCTCTGTAAGATTTATTTTGGAGCCGAACGGCACAAGGGTATACTTAGTCCAGTCGTTTGGGTTGATATTACCGGACGATCCGGCAGACTGACCGTTCACCGTTACGGAAATGCTTGTCTCAATTCCAGTTTGGACACTTAATGAGAGATCATACGCTCCCGTGTGCGGCGCTGTTATGTTAAAAGTAAGGGTGGAACCAGTATTAAGACCGACCGTTAAATTACTGATATTCTCGTTTATCTGTCCGGTACCCGACGTACGATCTATCCCTTTGCGCATGATAGTCCACGCACTGCTCCGCGCTTTGTATCCGTCAATCAGCGCCTGCGGGCAGGGCACTATTCTTACTGTCCCCTCCGGGTTAGGCGCAGACATCATCCAGTTAGCGTGAAATAAACAACCCTCTAAAAGTACGGCGTGCTGCGGTGCGCCAAATACTCTGTTACAGCTGTTTCTGTGGCAGTTCTGAACAAAATCCATAACACCGGATGCACTCCAGTTACCGTCAAACTGCCGTATGGTCTCATCTATGCAGTCCCTCAGCAAACCGCCGTGCTGATTTCCTAATGTCGGTGACCGGTTGGGCAGACCAAGCTGATGAGAGAAACAGTCAAACATTCCAAGGCCGCCGCCCGGTATCATAAAGTCAATCTGATTAGGAGCAACGTCACCGCCTGTATTGCGGCCCATTATAATTGCTCTTTTATTGCTGGCAGAAGTAGCAAGCGCTCTGTGCATCGGCATGGGGGCACCGTGCGGGTATCCGCCTGTAAACGTTACCTCGAAACATTGACCGCAAGCAGCCTCACTCATCGCTCCATAACCGTAAGCAATATTCGGATCGTTGGGATCAACAAACGGGCCTTGATCCCAGCAGGTGTGAGCACGGCCGCCGTCTTTGTTACAGGGCTCTTCGGCTATTGCGCCCAAAAAGAGCTCAACGTCGTTGGCGTCGCAAGATTTGCTGAGGCCCAGCTCCGAACCCCTTGGAATGTTTTGAAACCAAGAACAGGTGGGCTTGCAGCCGTCCCAGTAACTGGAGAGCCATCGCGCCTGAGCGGACACGTTTGTGACTAAAGCACCTGCAAATAAGATTGTGGAGAGCGCAGCTGTAGAGAGTGTCTTTTTCATTATGATCTCCCGCTTTTCATTTTA
The DNA here is from genome assembly GCA_009784115.1 of Chitinispirillia bacterium. GTDB lineage: Bacteria > Fibrobacterota > Chitinivibrionia > Chitinivibrionales > Chitinispirillaceae > WRCH01. Next base: position 23,590 of record WRCH01000017.1, on the reverse strand, counting down.
TAAAGTTTACGGTAAATTATTTCTGTGATATTTATGATTATGATAATCGGTTAAATATACATCAGTAATTAATATAATGTATCGACATGATTAAGGGATAGCATTAATTTTAGAATTATTGAATTTGAAGTGCGGGCAGATTCGGGAGAGTGTATTTAAAAGCATCTTTGCCTATTATTTTCTCCTTGTGTATTTCCGTGTAAAAAAGTTATATTGATAGACTTGCGATTTACACTTCATGTTACAAATTTATTTAATTACCCTCTCGGATTGACGTTACGCTTCTCGGTAATCAAATATATTTTCGGATTTTTTTATCTTTTCAAAATAATAATTATAATTTTTGTTTTTTAATGTTGATGTTTTTCTGTATTACACAGATAATATTTCTCTGCATCCCGAATGGGATGCATCGCCCGGTAGCAAAGATAGCAAATAAAAATTCCCGCACCCTAAAGGGATGCATCCATCATTCATCAAAAGAGATGATTATGTCTACATATACGCAGATTCATATTCACGCGATATTCGCAGTACAAAACCGAGATCGCCTGATAAGCGAGGGATGGAGAAAACGATTGTACGATTATATTGTAGCCATAGTGCAAAACCGCGGACATAAAATATTGGCAATTGGCGGCACAGAAGACCATGTGCATATATTGTTTGGATTCCGCGCTACGCAATCATTGTCATCTCTGATGCAGGAAATTAAACGAGGTTCGTCCGAGTGGATCAACAAAAACCGTCTTGCTGGCGGGATGTTTGTTTGGCAGAAAGGTTACGGCGCATTTTCGTACAGCAAATCACAAATTCCTGATGTTGCACGATACATTGAGAATCAGGTGAAGCATCACAAAAAAAGATCTTCTTGTGAAGAATATAAAAAAATTTTGAATGATTTGGATATTGATTACGATGTTAGATATTTATGTTAATCGGCGCATCCCGTTCGGGATGCGGGAATTCTTGAGGGGATACATTTTTTACCGGGCGGTACATCCCTTTGGGATGCGGGAAAACGCTGTGCCGATACTATCATTTGTCAATGCGAAAGAGTATAAATTAATTCTTTACGTTGAACCCAATAAAAAAAGGATCTATGAATGGTTACTTGCACTCAGGCTCCAATTGCCGTCAGCCATCGCCATTCATGATCCTGCTACTAATGTACACTATTCTAACGAAAAAATCAACCAAAAAAATTCAGATATTGATAATAATAATAAAATCGATGCAAACATTGAGCCAACAAAAATTTCAACATAAAAAGAGAGGACTATTTATCATGCTTGCCAAACTCCGCTCCATGGCTGTTCTCGGTATCGACGCATTTGAGGTGACTATAGAAGCTGACATCTGCGAAATGCTGCCGTCGTTTACAATTGTAGGACTGCCCGACGGAGCTGTGCGGGAGTCAAGAGAGCGGGTGCTCAGCGCCGTTAAAAATTGCGGGTTTGAATTTCCTTCTCGTAAAGTGACAATCAACATGGCTCCCGCAGACGTCAAAAAGGAGGGCAGCGCTTTTGATTTACCAATAGCAATTGGGCTTCTTATGGCCTCTTCTCAGATTTCACCAATAGAAAACGCGGATGATTATATCATCACCGGAGAACTTTCGCTTGACGGATCGGTAAAACGTGTCAAGGGGATGCTCTCTATGGCGGTTACCGCGCGGGAGATGGGGGTTAAGGGGATGATTGTCCCCAAAGACAACGCCCATGAGGCTGCGGTCGCGCAGGGAGTGTCTATATATCCTGTCTCTGCACTCAATGACGCGCTTGAGTTTTTGCAGAAGCAAAAGGAGATAAAACCTCATAATACTAATATTGAAGAGCTGTTCAACCGGTCAAGAAAATATGGCATTGATTTCCGTGATGTAAAGGGGCAGGAGCATATAAAACGGGCGCTTCTTGTAGCTGCCGCGGGCGGGCATAATATCCTCATGGTTGGGCCGCCGGGTTCGGGTAAAACCATGCTCGCAAGACGGCTCCCTACAATTTTACCCGATCTTACTCTTGACGAAGCGCTTGAGACAACCAAAATTCACTCTGTCGCCGGACTCTTGGAACCATCATCGCCATTACTGGCGGTACGCCCTTTCAGAGCGCCCCATCATACGGTAAGCGACGCTGGACTCACCGGGGGCGGTTCTTATCCAAGACCGGGCGAAGTAAGTCTCAGTCATCATGGAGTTTTGTTTTTGGATGAGCTTCCTGAGTTCAACAAAAACGTACTTGAAAATTTGAGACAGCCTCTTGAAGACGGCAGGGTTACAATATCAAGAGCGGCGATGTCGCTCTCCTACCCAGCCCGCTTCATGCTTGCCGCGGCGCTTAACCCGTGTCCCTGCGGATTTCTTACCGATACCCGCCACCGCTGCAGCTGTAAACCGGATCAGATTCAAAAATATATGGCCCGTATTTCAGGACCGCTGTTTGACAGGATAGATATACATGCAGAGGTACCGGCGCTCTCTTATGAGGAGCTTGCTCAAAAACAGCCGGGCCGTGACTCTCAGTCTATGCGCGGCGAGGTGAAAGCCGCGCGGGCGATTCAGACAGAGCGTTTTAAACAAAGTAAAAATGTATTCTGCAATGCGCACATGGAGTCGCGCCATATCCGCAAGTACTGCGAGCTTGATTCATCAAGCCAAAATTTATTGAAAATGGCGATAGAAAAGTTAGGGCTTAGCGCAAGAGCTTATGACAGAATTTTAAAGGTGGCAAGAACAGCGGCGGATTTGTCAGGATCAGAAAATATTGAGGCTGCTCATATCTCTGAAGCGATTCAATATAGAAGCATGGATAGAAAACTTTGGACCAATGGGAGCAGGGATTTTCAGACGGCGGAAATGGTTTAGCAGGGGCAGGGGCGAGCCCTGCCCCTGCAACAGGTCAATTAAAAATACATGATTCGCTTTCCGCCCTTAAACACGCTTACCCGTCTTGTAGATTCGGAGAGCGATATCGCGAGCGCGTCTGTTGCGGCGCTTATGTTTGCCGCGGCGGTGTGCCTTGCGCCAAATCCTTTTTGTATCTGCTCAGACCCGCCCTGAGCCTTGATAAACGCGCCGGAGGTAACAATAACCCCGTCTCCGCGTATTATAAACGCTCCGTCAATTTTTGAAAACTCCTTTATAGTAGCCTCAAGCCCCGGATCAAGTATGTTTCTATTCTCCTCTTTGTAGCCGCCAAAAGGATTAACCACCATCTGCTGACACGCTTTTAAAACTTTTTCGTGATCGCCCAGTATAAAAAGCGTCCCGACCGGTTTGCCCTCTCTGCCTTCAAAAGCAAGCTCGCTTGACATCTGTATCGCTCTTGAAAATACCTGATGATCGAGGTCAACGGGTTTGGGTTTTCTGCCGAGCTTAAAAAAGAGTTTGTAGTCGCGGGAATCTGATAATATCATTGTGTCGAGCTGATCTTTTTCCAATGATCCAAGTACGCTTAAAACCTTTTGGTCTTTTTCGATTATCCCCTGTGAGATGAGATATATCAAGGCGAGTTCCGCCTGATTTGTACGGTTAGGAACCCTAAACGGCACGTGAACTATCTCCTTGACGCCAGGTATTTTTTGCGCGGTAAGCGTTCTGTCTGAAACAACCATATAGAGCGGCAGTTTTTTATTGGGCTTGAAACTCAGAGCCGGCAATTCTATTGATGATGTATGATAAATTACCGCATTGACCGCAAGTTCCCCCGCAAGCTCGTAAGCCTTGTGGATGACCTTTGCGGCAGGCACTTCTAAAGAAGTTTTTTTGCGCTGTGAGGAGGATTTTTTACCGCTTAAAATGGAATATAGTTTAGAGCTGTTGCTTGCGCTCAGAATCGCTTTCATGCGCTCTTCATCGTCAAGCCGTTCAGCAGTCCAGGAAAGCGCTTGAAGATGATCGCTGCCGTCGCCGTCGCCCACAATAAGGACAACAAGTTTTACCGGAGTGCTGTCGTGCGCGTCATAAGTAACTCCGCTGCGGCTGAGCCCCACTGCCGCTACAGTACCTTTGAATCCCGGAATCCACGCGTGGGGAATAGCGAGAGTCTCGGTGATACGCGTTGATACAAGCGACTCCCTCTCTATTACATGCTCAAGTATTGTCTCTGCGGTAATACCGGGCACACTCTTCACGATAAGTTTCGCAAGCTCTTCAAAAACCTGCTCCTTAGTCTCCCCGTAAAGAATAGTAGTCCGCTTTACACTAAAAAAATCTTTCATACTAATCCGCGCCGGTTAACTCTTGCTTTGTGCCGTGCAGCTGCAGGGCGGTGCAACGTAAGAGTTAATCGGCTCCTCAATAGTTAAAAATGCTTGTGATTAGGTTGACCCAAAGGAAATACGTTAAAACCTGTTTTAAATAACTCTTCATGATTAAGAATGTTGCGTCCGTCAAAAATAAACGACGGGCGTTCCATGCTTGAAAAGATGCGCTTATAATCAAGAGTTTTGTACTCTTTCCACTCTGTCATCACCGCGATGGCGTGAGCGCCCTTGGCTGCTTCGTACGGATCGGCGGCAAATTCAATCTTGTCCGCGTAATCAGCCAGATCAATTTTAGCATTGTGAAGAGCTTGCGGGTCTGTGATTACCACTTTCGCGTGCTCCTCAATAAGCTGCTTTGCTACGTCGATCGCGGGTGATTCGCGTGTGTCGCCGGTGTCTGCCTTAAACGCAAATCCAAACAGCGCGATTCTCTTGCCGGCAACGGTGTTAAACATAACTTTGAGCATGTTCTGAACGAAACGGCGTTTTTGGTATTCGTTCATGAGCACCACCCGCTCCCAGTAGTCGGCAACTTCCGTGAGTCCATAACTTTGACAGATGTATACTAAGTTAAGGATGTCTTTTTGAAAACAGGAGCCGCCAAAACCTACGCTTGACGAGAGGAATTTACTGCCTATGCGGGTATCCATGCCGATAGCGCGTGATACTTCTGAAACATTCGCGTCTGTTTTTTCGCACAGAGCGGAGATGCTGTTTATTGATGATATGCGCTGAGCAAGAAATGCGTTTGCCACAAGTTTTGATAACTCGGAGCTCCAAATATTGCTCGTTAGAATTTTTTCACCGGGTACCCAATTGGCGTAGATCTCAACCACTTCGTCACGCGCTTTAATTCCTTCGGGAGTAAGCTGTGAGCCGATGAGTACGCGGTCGGGTCTCTCTAAATCTTCGATAGCTGTTCCTTCGGCCAAAAATTCGGGGTTGGAGAGTACTTCAAACTTAATCCCTTTTTCGTTTGCGTTGAGGATTCTGCCCATCGCTTCGGCGGTTTTTACGGGGAGTGTACTTTTTTCTATGATGATTTTATCGGATGACGCAACTTTAACGATATTGCGCGCGGTCAGTTCCCAGTACTGCAGGTCAGCTGCTTTTCCGGCCCCCTCGCCGAATGTTTTTGTGGGTGTATTTACCGAGACAAAAATGATCTGCGCCTCTTTTATCGCTGAGTCTACATCTGTAGAAAAAAACAGATTGCGTCCGCGCGCCTGTTTGACGACGTCAAGGAGTCCCGGTTCGTAAATGGGCAGATTATCACTGTTCCACGCGTTAATGCGCGCGGCGTTGATGTCAACGACGGTCACCTTGTATTGAGGACATTTCGCCGCGATCACCGCCATAGTAGGCCCGCCGACGTATCCGGCTCCGATACATAAAATATTTTTTGAAAATTTAGCGCCGCTCAATTTATCTCTCCTTTTGAAAGTCTTTATTTTTAGTAAGCTATTTAATATAGTAAATGGAAGCGGGGTTTTGGTTAAAAATACGGGCGGAAAATTTTAATATGCTGCATGACGGCACGCGTTTACACTGTGCCGCTAAGCAGCAGAGCCGGCCCTGCGCGCAGTTGCGTGCGGTACAGTGTGAACGCGTGCCGTTACTCGCTATAGACGCGGATAAAGGGCAGGCGCGGCTTTAACTAAAAATCCCCATCTCTTCATTTTTGGTTGCAATAGATAACAGGCCGCCGTGCGGTACCGGACTCATTAAATACTTTTTGATTGGGGTTATAAACAGCGCAAAGCCCATAGTTACGTCGTTTATTGAAACTTTTGATAATTTGCTGAATTTTATTAAAAGTCTTTTTACCGCGCTCTCTTCTTCTAAAGACGCCAGTTGAATAAATAGCTTAAAGTCCCGCTGCGCTCTTTCGCATAGAGTAAATCTCACTTCAAGAGCGTCCATTTTGTTTAACGCGGTATAGTCATATCTAATCTCTTTGAAGACAAATAGATTTTTTTCGCCTGACTGCCGCGCCGCGCCTCTTGTCATCTCGTTATCTTTCTCAAGTTTTATATATTGCTCTCTTTTGCGGGAAGCCAAGTAGAGCAGAAACAGTTTTTTTGCCTGATCTTTGCACAATTTCGCTTCCGAAGAGTAAAGCTCGGCTGATTCAAGAAGCCGCTTTAAATAAAAAGAGAGAAAATCGCCGTAACGGTCGTTATTCATAGATGCGCGAGCTCCTGTAATGGCTTATAATTGGTGATATACCGGTACACGGCATAAATCTACACCGCACGCAACTGCACGCAGGGCCGGCTCTGTTGCTTAGCGGCACAGCGTAGATTTATGCCGTTATACAGTATATCAATACAAAATGTTTCGTAGTAAATATCAAATAACGTGCCATCCGCAAAAACATATGAATACACATTTTGAGAAAGAGGTTTCCCGTTTTTAGTAAAAGAATTTCTAAAAATGGGAATTATCTCATCAGGCAAGGCTGACCCGTAGCCTCAATCACATCTCTCCACAACGCTTTTTCGGGGTGTATGCGGTTCCGCTCTGAGATTGCAAGTTCTGTAGGTACGTGTACAAAGGCGTCGTTTACGTGGCTAACGAGCATTTTGGTTTTACCGGCCATCGCGGCGTGTACGGCGTAGGTGCCAAGCCTTGCGCAATAGGTAGAATCAATCGGATTTGCGGTTGTAGCGCGTATCATGTAGCTTGGATCTATATATCTCATGTTAACTTCCATCTTTATCGCCTTAAAATAGTTACTTATTCTCTCCTGCAAAAACAGTCCTATGTCGCCAAGTTTCTTGTTGCCTGAGGCGTCAAATTTAGCGGAGGCCGCTTCAAGATGCTCCTGACCCGCGCCTTCCGCCACTACAATAACGGCGTGGCCGCGCTTGTCGAGCCTTCTCTCAAGATTTGCGAGCAGGCCGTTTTCTCCGTCCAAATCGAAATGCACCTCGGGAACCAATACGAAATTGACGTCCCTTGTTCCAAGAGCGGTGTACGCGGCGATAAAACCGGATTCTCTTCCCATAACCTTTACAAGGCCAATACCGTTAACAGCGCAGCTCGCCTCTACGTGAGCTCCGATTACCGCGCGCGCGGCTTCCGATACGGCGGTCTCAAATCCAAAAGACTTTTCAATAAAGCTAAGATCATTATCTATTGTTTTAGGGATGCCGATAACTGCTACGTTAAGTCCGCGGCGCTCCACCTCTTCCGCAATACGCAAACTGCCCCTTTGAGTGCCGTCGCCGCCTATTGTGAAGAGCATGTTTATGCCGTGTTTTTCTATTACGTCAACTATCTCGGTGATTTTGTCGCCGTACCCTCTTGATGAACCAAGAAAAGTGCCCCCTTCGCGGTGTATATCTTTTACGAGATCGGGTTTGAGCGGTATGAGGTTATGGTTAAACTTTGACAGAAAACCTCTGTACCCAAAGGGTATTCCCGAAATCTTGTTCACTCCGTACTGGTACCACAGAGCCATCACAACCGCTCTTATAACATCATTAAGCCCGGGGCACAAACCGCCGCATGTTACTATTGCCGCGTGAACCTTTTGCGGCTTGAAAAATATACGCTCCCGCGGACCCGCTTTTTCTATTAAGTGCCTGCGGTCAAAGGTAATGTTTTCCCCATGAGCGGCATTCAGGTCGTAAATTATGTACTCATCGTCACGCACGAAATTTGACGCGGCGTCGCCGGTACGCTTGGAAGACCCTACAGGAGACTGCACCTTACAGGCCCCAAGCTCCGAGATAGTGAAATCGAACTTCTGTTCCATAAGTATTCCCTTACATCCTAACACCGATCTGAGATTTTTTCACCCTGGAAAGGTGTAATCCACTAACCCCGGGCATCGCCCGGGAATATTCCCGCGCAATCTAACAATCCCGGCGGATGAACCCCGGCGAGATTCCGAAATGCACTGTACAAATCAATCCGAAACTGCTTCCCGGGAAGCGCGCATGGCCGCTTCTCTTGAAAAACCGATGGCGATAATAGGCGTATCATGTTCGGCGGCGCTGTTGAGCACCTTTTCTCCATGAGACATAATCTCTCTAAATTCTCTTATGGCAAACCTTTTAATCTCTGTGGGTTTTCCCTCCGCGTTAATCATAAAATCACCCTTGCGTCCATCTTTAAGAGCTACTTTTGTACCCCAGTCGTAGATGTAATCAATATCGGCTATTGAAATAGTAACGGGTTCAGCGCTGCCTACTTTTATAAGCATGGCGGGAAGAAGTTTGCGCACCGGGCCTCTTGAACCCGCGCCGTTGCCCTCTACGTATCCGCTTGAGACTAACTGATAGTTTATGCTGGCGGGGAAAGTAATGCTGCCCTCTCCCGGAAAATTCCGAGTGAGCTGTTTGTCGTAGTTACCCAAAAATATCGTCCAGAACTTCGCTTCGCTGATTTTTTTATCCAAGTCAACATACCACACTCTTCTTTCCATGATAGCGCGGTCTGCAAACAAAGCGGTAGCGGCAGCCATTACAAGCAGTATTGCACAAAAACTGATTTTGCGTGCGGTACGATTCATTGTATCTCCTTTTTTGACTTTTTTAACGGTGATTATCGTTACCAATGATTTTGCCGTCCCCGCCTGCTTGGGGAGGGGATTAATTCAATATAAGCAAAGGGGCGTTAGGCAGTCAATATATTATGTGTTATATTGCAGCATTTTATATTTTTAATATATTGACCCTGTTTCCGCTCACATTGTATTATTATAATAGTCAGTTACAAGTAAAAACATCTCCTCTCACCGTTTTAAAGGGAGCAATAAAAATGGGATTCATTGGTACACAACAGTTAGTGCTGATACTTTTAATAGTACTTGTGCTCTTTGGAGCGAAAAGGGTTCCCGAGCTTGCCAAAGGGCTTGGCGCCGGTATACGGGAGTTTAAAAAAGCGGCCAAAGAGATTCAGCGGGAGGCCGCTTTAGATACAGCCGCCAAAGAGACAGCCGAAGTATCATCCTCATCAGAGAGTAATTCTGCCGGTGACCAAAAGCTCAGCTGAGAATGGCGTCAAAAGTGGCTTGATGACGCTTACCGATCATCTTGAAGAGCTGCGCTCTGTGATTATCCGCTGCGGATTTGCCGTAGTTTTGTGCGCCGTGCCCTGCGGGATTTTTTGGAAGCGGATCTTTGAACTGCTCACGGCGTATCCGCTGAAACTGAGCGATCCGCTCCCGGCGATCATCTATACAACGCCCGCGGAAGCGGTCATGCTGAGCATTAAAATCGCGCTCTACGGCGGGTTTTTGTTTGCGTCCCCGTTTATTTTTTTGCAGATGTGGAAATTTATCTCGCCCGGTCTGTATAAAAATGAGAAACTGGTAATTATACCCGCCGCGTTTGCCTCTACATTTTGTTTTTTGTCAGGCGTTATTTTTAGCAGTTTTCTTTTGCCCATGATGCTTAAATTTTTGACAGGATTTGGCGTGGGTCTGCTTGACCCATACTTTAAAGCCGGTGAATATTTAGGATTTATAATGAGGATATGTTTAGCTTTCGGTGTTGCTTTTCAACTGCCTGTGGTTGCGTTTGTGCTGGCGAAGATGGGAGCGATAACTCATAAAACCCTGCTGCGCTACGCGCGTCACGCGGTTGTGGGGATATTTATACTTGCCGCGATACTTACACCGCCCGATGTTCTCTCTCAGGTGCTCTTGGCGCTGCCGCTTCTTGTACTTTACGCGATAAGCATTTTTATCTGCTTTATTTGCGGGAAGAAAAACGCGGCCTAATAACGCGGCGGGTTAAAACCCGCCGCTGCAATCTTAGCTGCGCGGGAAAAACGAAACAGCTACAGCGCTTCTAAAACCTTTATTAGATAGTTATATACTCTGTAAAATGAAGAGAGGCTCATCCTCTCATCAGGCGTGTGAATGTCCAAAATGTCCGGGCCGATTGAGATCATGTCAAGATGGGGCATGCGGTCGGCAAATGCTATCGGCTCAACGCCCGCTTTGTTGTTATTGATCCGCGCGATTACAGGCTCTTCGCCGTAAACCTTTCTAAACACCTCAACCATTGTATCTCTAAGCGGAGATTCCTCTCTGAAATGCCAATCGGGTAAACTTGCGATTTTCGCGAGAGCTTCGGGCAGCATTGGGATAGCTGTATCATCACCGCCGTCCCGCGTACTGCCTGCTATAAGCATCTTTTCCCGTACGCTGTCCAAATTGATAAGCCTGTCGGCGGTTAATTGCGAAACGTCAAAAAGAAACGCGCCCAAAAGCCCGATCTCTTCCCATACCGTAAATAACGCTTCGATTGGCGGATGAGAATAATTTTTTGACGCGAGTACCGCCATTATCATAGCAACGCCGCTGCCGTTGTCGGCGCCAAGCGTTGTCCTTCCGCTCGCTCTTACCCAGCCGCCTTCTGCGATAATCGGTATAATTGGATCATATTGAAAATCATGAACCCAGCCCGAGTCTTTTTCGCAGATCATGTCTATGTGCGCCTGTAAAATAATCGGCGGTTCGTTTTCGCGCCCTTTTGAACCGGGTTTTCTGACGAGCAGATTGTGTATATTATCCTGATGCACTATCTCTGCCCCATGCGCTTTTGCAAATCCAGCCAAATAGTAACTCGCCGCTTTTTCTTCACGGCTGCAGCGGGGAATTCTTGAAATGCCAACGAAATAATCATACGCCGCTTGCAAATCAACATCTTCTAAACGATCGGGACGCCGGCAGTCAACCGGATTATTGCCGCCGCAAGAGACAAGCGTAAAAAGTATGAATGATATTATCGTCAGGAAATAGTGATTTGTACGCTTTTTCATGACTTTAATATATTATTCCGCATACTGCGCAGTCCAGCAAATTAACTGGGATTCCCGCTATCTAAAAAAATCAAAAACGCTTGACGGCAGCACAAGAACAAGTATCCACGCCGCAATGCCGCTCAATAGTGCGTATGCTATACATGCGGGAAGGATTTTTTTGATGACTGCGCCCTCCTTGCCAATAAGCCCAACTGTTATGAGCGCCGCTACTACTGTGTGAATAGCTACAATGTTTCCGATTGCACCGCCAACTGTTTGAAGCGCAAGTGTGGGATTTACAAAGGCGCCTGATTTAACGGCTGTGGAAAATTGCAGTACGCCAAACATTATGTTTGACACAGTACAGCTTCCTGATATGGCCGCTCCAAGCATTCCGATAAAAGGCGCCGCGATATACCATATTCCGCCGGTATAATGCGCCGCTGTGTTTGCGAGAACTATTATCATGGAGTCAGTCTGAGCGGCTTCTCCTGAATTCATCATTATGTATACCATTGCAAGCGTAAATGAAAGCGCTATTATGGCAGGTCTTATCATTAAAAAAGTCTCTTTTAAGGCGGGCAGAAGAGTTTTGTATGATGATTTGTGTAACAAAGGGATGAGGAGCGCGATAAATAGAAAAGGAAAAATACCGGGATTATAAAGCGGCAGGATTGCGCGGTGTATTGTTGTACCAAGGATATTTTCCCAGCCTATACTTAGTGATTTTAGAGTTGGGGTGATGTTTAGAAATGGCAGACGGGTGATTAAAAGTATCGCTCCCAATAATATATAGGGCGTCCATGCAAGCGTAGTGGATAGATTTTTTCCGCTGATATGCGCCGCGCCCTCACCTGCTTTTAAAGTACCTTCCCACTCTTTAGGCCAAGTTGCTTTCGGAGGAAAATCCCATTTCTCTTTTGGAACTAAAAACCCTTTTTTTACAGCTGGGATAAAGATAAAAAGCGCGATGAGAGAGCCAAACAGCGCCGGCAGTTCAGGCCCTAAAAACAAGGCTATAATAAATTGAGCGCCTGTAAATAGTGCTCCCGAAAATAGAGCAAGGGGCCAGACTTTTAAACCGGCTTTAAATGATCCGCTTGATATTTTCGTCATTAAAACTACTGTGACAAGCGGTATAAATGTACCGACAATCAGATGCAATAGCGCCGCAATAACGCCGATATTTTGTAAAAAATCCGCGAATCCAAGTTCACCGGCGCCCGTAGAAACAGGCCAGCTCGCAAAATCTTCAAGCGCCGCAAATCCTCCCCATATCGGTACCCCTACAGCTCCAAAGGTCACAGGAGAACTGTTGCATAGAAGCGTTGCAACGACTGCGATAAGGGGCGGGAATCCAAGACCCGCAAGCAGCGGAGCGCCTACCGCGCCGGGAGTTCCAAATCCGGCGGCGCCTTCAAAAAACGCGCCCATAAGCCACGCTATCACTATAAGCTGAATTCTGCGGTCTGCACTTATTGCCGCCATAGAGTTTGATATGGCGCTGATACCGCCGCTTTTTTTCATCAGCTGTAAAATGAGTATCGCACCGAATACTATTATTAGAATGTCAATCGCATTAATCGCTCCGCCAATAGAAGCCGCTAAAATCCACAAAGGCGGCATATCCCAAAACAGATAAGCGATCACGCTTGCGCTAAGCCATGCAAGAGGCATAGCACGGCTTGACGGCCACATAAAGATGATCATGAAAACCGCGATCACCACTATGGGCAAAGTAGCTAAAAGAGTAAACATAGTTTTTAACCTTTTTTATAAAATCTCTTAGTATATACTAATGTACGGCATAATTTGACACTGCACCGCACGCAACTGCACGCAGGGCCGGCTCGGTTGCTTAGCGGCACAGTGTCAAATTATGCCGTTATGCAGTATATCTGCGTGAAAAAATGGCTTTTGATTGTCAAAGAATATCAACAATTATACCAAAGATTTTAATAAAAAAATGAAAGGCAATGGCGCAAATCTTGCAAAATAAAGTGTTAAAGTGTCAGTGACTGCTTACAAAAAGGAGGAGATCATAATGAAGCGGTTTATAACGGTTATACTTGTAATGCTTATTTGTAAAGTTGGACTTATGGCTGATGATGGTGAGGAGGTCTCTAATATTGACTCTTTTATAGATGAATCGAATAACTCATCTAACATTCAGGAGAAAAGTACAGACAACACAGGCCCGGCAGCTAAAAGCGGTGTGCAGGCAGTACCATCCGATAAATCACTTGCTCCAAGTGAGCAAAAAGCAGAGAGTGCGCAGATCAACACAGAATCCAAGAGCACAGATGTTGAAGATAAATTCGAGAGGAAAGTATTCATAACGGCATCTATTGGAACGGCAGGTTTCATTAATCTTAAAAATAACTATACTCCATACAGCATGCAATACGGTTATGTTATGACTATTAACCCATTTGTAAACGGCAGACTTGTTGGTGAATTGACAACAGATTTTAACAGCGCCATCCTTGCCGCGGTTGAGTGCGGCGCCGAAATACTTATTGGCGGCAACGGTTATTTTACTCCGTTTTTCGGCTCGGGCCTTGGACTCGCCGCGGCGCGGGGTGTGGGTAAATCCGGAGCCGGCGGGATAACCATGAGCACAAGCGGCGGAGCTTATCTGTTTCGCACAGATTTATATCAAGTCAATTTGCAGGGACGTCTTTTGGGGCTGCTTGCGCCTATAGAGGGGAAGTATCCTTTTAGTTATTCTGTTAGGATTGGGGTGCAGTTTTAGATACCGGAGCCCCGGGCGGTGCCCGGGGTTACTGATGGGTGCGGATGTGTATCAAGTGTTTGCGGAACTTGCCGCGAATTGGATGTCGTGGAAGTATTTGTAGCGGCTCTTTTGAGCCAAGAGATCTTCGTGAGTTCCGCGTTCTGCTATCTTTCCGTTTTCAAGTACCAAGATAAGATCCGCGTGTTGTATAGTTGAGAGACGGTGCGCGACTACCAGGACGGTGCGGTTCTCCATAACATTATTTATTGCCGCCTGAACCAAACGCTCCGATTCGGTGTCAAGACTTGAGGTCGCTTCATCAAGAATAAGAATAGGAGGGTTGAGCAGAAGCGCGCGCGCTATGGAGAGACGCTGGCGCTGACCGCCTGAGAGCATCACTCCGCGTTCTCCTATCACCGTGTCAAGACCATTAGGGAGCTTTTCTATATATTCCCATGCGTTAGCCGCTTTTGCCGCCTCTGCAACAGCTTCGCGTGATGCTTCGGGCAGACCGTAAGCTATGTTATAAAAGATCGTATCATTAAACAAGAAAGTCTCCTGTGAGACAATCCCAAATAAACTTCTTAAAGAGTTAAGATCCATATCACGAATGTCAACTCCGTCAATACTTATAATACCGTCGGTTATATCATAAAAGCGGGGAAGCAGATCAAGAGTTGTGCTTTTGCCGCTGCCGCTTGAACCTACGAGCGCGACCACATCTCCTTTTTTTATCTCAAAACTTATATCCTTCAAAACCACGTCATCACATAAAGGATAGGAGAAAGTAACATTCTCAAAAGTTACATTACTTTCAAATCCAGCAATTTTTTTAGCTGTGTCACGACTAATTGAAGAATATTTCTCCTGTGTTGATACCTCTTCCGCTTTTGAATCAAGCGCTCCAAAAACTCTGTCTGCCGCCGCGAACCCGCTTTGCAGTGTGGCGTTAAGTTTACTTATCGCTTTTAACGGCGTAAAGATTGAGAACAAAAACACTAAAAAGCGGATAAAATCTTCCGCGCCGAACCCGCCCTGAGCAAGTACCGCGGAACCGCCGTACCACAAAAGAATCACAACCACCACTACGCCCATTACCTCTGTAATAGGGCTTGCGAGCGCGTCAATATAACTTGTCCTGAAAGAGTGCTTCACAAAATTACTGTTGGATTTTTTGAATTTCTGAGATTCGCAATTGTGCATTCCAAACATTTTTACTACTCTTATACCGCTTACAGTTTCATGCAAAATTGACATAAGGCCGGAAAACTGCTCTAAAACCCGCTTGCTTCTGCGCCGTACCGTACGGCCTATGTGAGTTATGAGAAATCCAAGCACGGGGAATATTATGAATATGGCAAGTGTAAATTTATAGTTGATTATAAAGAGCACGGTGATAAAGAAAGCAACACGCAGCGGCTCAATAAAAATTTTGTCAAAAGTATTTGTCATAGAGTTATTGATACTTGTCACATCATTTACAACAAGTGATATAACTTTACCCGATTGGGTGCGGTCATAGTACGATGCGGGAAGAGTAAGGGAGTGAGAAAAAAGCTGATTGCGCATATCCCGCACTACTGAGAGATTAAGCCTCGCCATCACAACAGATTTTAAATATATCGTTATATTTTTAAAAAGAAACGCAAGCGACATCATCAAGCAAACAATTTTGAGAGCGTTCAGCGGGTTGCTTTTGTCAATAAAAACGGACGATTGATACTTAAGATATTCATTGATATTGGCGATACTGAACGGTACTTTTTCTATTACAGCATCTGACGGGGGTTCAAAAATGGTCTGTACGAGCGATGCGCCGAACCACAAGGAGAGCCCCTCAAAAAAAACCGCCATAACAGCCAAAATCATAGACGCCGCTATAAGGAGCTTATAAGGCAGCAAATATGTGAGCATCCTGCGGTAGAGCTTTAAATTACCCATGGTTTGCGCTACGTGCTGCTTTCATTCCATATCAGCATCGAACCGCAGCTTTCGCAAATGATAATCTTGCTGCCTCTGCGTACTTCGTTAGCGAGCTGGGGCTGGAGTACTCTGAAACAGACGGAACAGGTTTTGTTAGGGCTCACAAGGCTTACTGCGCGTCCCGTTTTGCGCTTTGTGCGGATAGAGTCATAAGTGCGCTGAGTGGCTTTGCTTACAAGCGGACTTACGGCATCTCTCTCTTTAGTGATTTCCGCGATGTTAGAGTCGATAGAACCGATTTTGTTTTTGAGATCATCAATTTGAGGCTGAAGTTCGCTCTGTGTTTTTTCAAGTTCACTCTGCGCGTCTTCAACTGTTTTTGTCTGCTTTTCTATATCCGCCTCAATGCTTTTCTTTTTACCTTCGGAATTTCCAAGAAGACTTTTCTGAGCTTCAATCTCTTTATGTACGGCGTCGTATTCGCGGTTAGTTTTTATGGAGCTTAAACGCTCCTGACTTTTTGAGAGGCTCTCGCGCGCTTTTTCGGTTTGATCATCAATATCTTTTACGCCGCCTGTGAGCTGATCAAGTTTATTTTTTGCGGTTGCGCAGACACTTTGCGCTTTTTTTATCTGATTTTCCAAATCCAAAACAGCGGCAGGATACTGCTCTTTTGCTAACTCCTGTTCTTTGATTCGAAGGTCTATCTCTTGAAGTTTTATTAAGTTCTCTAAATCAGGAATCATTTAATTGTCTCCTCCAAATCAAACACAAAAGTGGGCCCACTAGGGCTCGAACCTAGGACTAACGGATTATGAGTCCGCTACTCTAACCGACTGAGTTATGGGCCCGATATTCAATATACTAAACCGCGACATAAATTGACACTGTGCCGCTAAGCAGCAAAGCCGGCCCTACGTGCAGCTGCGTGCGGTGCAGTGTCAGTTTATGCCGTTTATTCAGTATAAATATATATTATGCCGCGGCTGCCTTTTTATCTTTGCGCGGTCTTGTTTTGCCGTGGCTTCCGCGGAAAATTTTACCTTTGCGGGTGCGCTTGTCGCCTCTTCCCATGATATTTCTCCTTTTTACCAATTTCTGTTAGTTGTCATAACGAGAGCAGTAATATAATATTTGCGCATGGGTGGGTTGCAATATTCTAAAAACTAAAAACAATCTCTCATGAAGACGCTAAGCAGCAACCCGCTAAAAAAAGAGATTGGTAATTTCCCTGCCGTAATTTATTTTTTATTTCTAAACAGATTGGTTCAACTTGAAATTTATCCGCATGAAACAGCAAAAATCTTTTATTTATAACCTTTTATTAATTGATTGGGAGAGAGGGGCATATGCAGCCAATTAAAGTAATTATCATCGGTGCGGCCGGACGGGACTTTCATAACTTCAATGTTTTTTACAGGAATAATCCCGCTTACAAAGTGGCAGCGTTTACCGCCGCGCAGATTCCTGACATCGCGGGCCGCAAATATCCCGCGTCGCTTGCCGGTGAATTGTACCCCGAAGGGATTCCCATCTACGCGCAGGATGAGCTTGAAAGCCTGAT
Organism: Chitinispirillia bacterium; assembly: GCA_009784115.1. Taxonomy (GTDB): domain Bacteria; phylum Fibrobacterota; class Chitinivibrionia; order Chitinivibrionales; family Chitinispirillaceae; genus WRCH01. Next base: position 6,341 of record WRCH01000017.1, on the reverse strand, counting down.
AAAAAAGTATGACGCCGACGAGTGTGTGTTTGCCTACAGCGACGTGACATATCAGAGCGTTATGGGGCTTAGCGCCAAGGTTAACGCCGCGGGCGCGGATTTTAAACTTATGGGTCATAAGCATACCATGCTGAAAAGCGTTAAACCGGTTATCGCTGTCGGCGCGATCCGTACGGGCTGCGGAAAGAGCCAGACTTCCCGCAGAATTATTGACATACTTCACGCCAGCAATTTGAAAGTTATCGCAATCCGCCACCCGATGCCCTATGGTGATCTTGAAGCTCAGAAAGTACAGCGTTTCGCGGCACTTGATGATTTGACAAAGCACAAATGCACGATTGAGGAGATGGAAGAGTACGAACCGCATATCGCCGCCGGAAATGTGATTTACGCCGGTGTGGACTACGAAGCGATTTTACGCGCGGCGGAGAGTGATCCTAACGGCTGTGACGTGATTCTGTGGGACGGCGGAAATAATGATTTCTCGTTTTACAAGCCGGATTTGATGATCACGGTTGTTGACCCGCACAGGCCGGGACACGAGCTTAATTACTATCCGGGCGAAGTTACAATGAGAGTGGCGGATGTTGTGGTAATTAACAAAATAGACAGCGCCGATTTTGACAATATCCAAATAGTAAGACAGAATATTGAAAAAGCCAATCCTAAAGCAAAAGTAGTGGACGCCGCGTCTACCATAAGTGTTGATAAGCCGGAGCTTATTAAAGGAAAGAGAGTGCTTGTCGTAGAGGATGGGCCGACATTGACACACGGTGAAATGAAAATCGGCGCCGGCGTAGTAGCGGCTCGGCGCTATGGCGCGGCGGAGATGATAGATCCGCGCCCCTTTGCCGTAGGTAAACTTGCCGAGACCTTTAAAATTTATCCCGAAGTCGGTAAAGTATTGCCGGCGATGGGTTACGGCGAGCAGCAGATCAAAGACTTGGCCGCCACTATCGAAAGAAGCGACTGCGACGCTGTTGTAATCGCTACGCCGATTGATCTTCAGCGTGTTATCAACATAAAAAAGCCATGCGCCAAGGTCGGATATAATTTGCAGGAGATCGGACATCCGAGCATGGAAGATGTAATGGCTGATTTTATTAAGAGAGCCAAAGGCTCGTCTTCTGATGACGACGTTGCCGATTTTGAATGTAAAACAGAGTAGTGTGAGGGTGAGGGCAAAAAGTGTCCGATTTAGCCGAATACGCAAGCTCACTGCATGAGAAAGAGGCGCGTCTCTTCGACCGCGCCTTAAAACCGCGCTCCTGTAACGCACGTTTTGAAACGCTTAAAGGCGTGCGCGCCGTTATTTTTGACGTCTACGGAACACTCGTTAATTATTGGCGGTCAGGCTTTGAAAGTGTACAAGATAGAGAAAAAACGCTTTTGGAAGCTTTCTCTGAACTTGCCGTGCGTTTTGACATGGAAGAGACACTTGTGAAGATGAATCCAGCCGATGCTCCCGGCAAAACTCTCAGCGATTTTTATCACGGCCTCATAGCTTTAAATCACGAAAAAGCGCTTGGTAAAGGTATAGAATATCCCGAAATACGCATTGAGCAGATTTGGTCTGTTATTGTGATGATGCTTAATAGAAATGGATACGCGAAAGAGCCGCGAAGCGTATCCGCGGCTAACAGGACGTTTACATTTGCGGATACGGCCGGTTTTGCGCGCTGTCTCGCTTATACTTATAACTTTTTGTCTATGGGACGCGCGCTTTATCCTGATGTAACGCAAGCTCTGCGTAAACTTAAAGAGGATAACATGGTATTAGGGATTGTGTCAAACGCGCAAGTTTATACTCCCATAGATTTAACGCTTCTTTTCAGAGATCAATCTAACGGTAAAATTGAGGATTTTAATGAGCTTTTTGATCCCGATCTCACTTTTTTCTCATATGAATACGGAGTCTCAAAGCCGGATAATCTTTTGTTTAGAAAACTTTTTGACGCGCTCTACGAGTATCATATCACACCGTCGCAAACGGTGTTTGCCGGTAATGATCTTTTGATTGACATCGCTCCCGCGGCGGCTTTAGGGATGAAGACGGCATTTTTTTGCGGTGATGACGCTATGACGTTTGAGCATGATCTTGGTTCTGATGTGATACCTGATATTGTTTTTAATAATTGGGATGAGTTTGCGGACAAGATATCTTTTCATGGCGAAATGGATCAGGATTAACAGGATTATAAGGATTAGCAGCTGATAGTCATGAAATAAGTTAGTTGAGGACGGATTATGAAAAAAACGATTAACATATTGTTATTTGTCTTGTTGATAGCCGCGGCTGCGTTTGGGCGCAGGGGCGGGATAGTTATTGATCCGGCAGACGGCGCGGACGCGCTTACCGCCGCGATTATGAAAGCTGCCGATAATGCTTATGAAGCAAATAAAAGAGGTCTTGACGCTATTGACAAAAAAGATTACGCTTCCGCGATAAGAAATTTTGATGAGGCGCTGAATATTTTTCCTAACTATAGCGACGCTCTCAATAATAAGGGCGTAGCGCTTTACAGGCAGGGAAATGTTGCAAGCGCTAAGAGGGCTTGGGAAGCTGTTATTAAGATGGATCATCGGTATGCTTTGGCATATTACAATATCGGGCTTATGTATCTTCACGAAAGAAAGCCGCAAGAGGCGAGACAACAGTTTGATCTCGCTGTAAGGCACAATAGCAAATTTACAGAAGCTATTGTGAGGATCGGCGTTATGCAGATGGAAGCCGGAAATCTCGCCGGCGCCGTAAGTCAGTTTGAAAAAGCCTATAAAGCTACGCCGAATCATCAGGACGCCTGGAATTTTTTCTCACACGCTCTGCTTCTTAGAGGTGATACCGCAAGAGCGGTTACAGTGCTGAAATCGGCGGGAGAAAATGTTGTCGCTCTTTCACAGCTTGGCAGAATAGAGGGTGTGAGGGGGAATCATAAAGCTTCAGAAGAGCACTTTTTAAGAGCGGTGAGACTTGGGGGCGGAACCGCGCTTCTTCTTGAGCTCGCTATGGCGCAGACAAACGCCGGTAACTGCAAGGGTGCGCTTTCGACTCTTAACGATTACCTGAATAGAGAATCAAAACCGGTTGTTGACGCGTGGCTTCTCGCCGGGTTTGCGGCTAACAGTTGTGAAGGTCCGGCCAAAGCTCTTCATTATTATGATAGAGGTTTGAGGCAGTATCCTAATGATCAACTTTTACGTGGAAACGCGGCTCAGATTCATTTTACACAGAAAAATTATGATCAGGCGCAAAAAATGTGGGATGGGGTTACAGGGGTGGATACGGATCCTGCCACGCTTCACAGAAGAGCTGTCGCGGCGCGGGCGCAAAATGATCTCAGAGCTGCGCAGCGCTTTATTGAGCGCGCAATCGCTCTTGATGAAAAGGCTGAGTATCACGATTTTCTCGGCGTGATTTATCATACAATGGGCAATGGCGCCAAGGCTGAGGAGCATTTCAGAAAAGCGCTTCAGATTGATCCCAATAACGTAAGCGCGCAGCTCAATTTAGCGATGAGGAGCGCAAACGCGGCAGGGCTTGACGCCGCGGCAGCGGAGGCGGCAAAGCGTCTTTCGGCTTGCAGATCAAGGTGCGCTGATCCCGCCCTTAGCCTTGCCATATTGTACTATCATCAGCGAAAAATTAATGACGCGATTTCAACGCTTGACAAACTCAACGACAGAGATAAAACCGTTAATGTCTACCGCCACCTCGCAATTTTTTATAGAGAGTTAAAAGATTATGAGAAAGCCGCCGCGGCTCTTGAAACCGCCGTCTCACGGTTTAAACCCGATCCCCGAATAGAGTATGATCTCGCTGAGATTTACCTCGCCGCCGGTAAACCCGACCGGGCGGTAAAAATCTTTACCGCGCTCTTACCAAGATGGAGAGAGAACGTCTGGAGGCTTCACTATCAGCTCGGCTACGCCTACATGGAACTCAACGATCTTCCGCGAGCGAAGGCGTCATTTGAGAGAAGCCTCTCCCTGCGCGATAATCCGGCAAGCCGCGGGCTTCTCGCGTTTGTCCTTAACCGCATGGGTCAAACTGAGCAGGCGATGACTCACTGGCAGCAGAATGTAAAGGAAGATCCGCAAAATCCCGTCATATTTATCAACCTGGGACTGTCTCACGAAAGTAAAGGCGAATATCAAAAAGCGCTTGAGAATTACAGAAGAGCGCTCGCGCTCAAACCGTCTGAAAAAGCTGTGAATATCAATATCGGAAACGCGTATCAGGGGCTTGACAAACCGTTGGAAGCTTTGAGCGCTTATACCGCGGGACTTGAATCAGGCAAACGCGAAGAGGCGGCGTACAACATCTTCTTGTTGTCAAGAAAAAGAAACGATACTGAGCGGGCGCAGAGGATGCACGACCTTTTAAGAAAGGAGTTCCCCAGATCGGTATATTTCGCGAGAGTATCCGCGGAGACGGAACTTTTCAGAGGCGATACCGCAAAAGCATTGCGTTCGTTTGAGGCGATAAGAGATAAAGACGCTCAGGACTGGTTTACCTTAAGTAAAATCTACGCGGCGCGCGGTGATCGTCAGAAAACTATGGACGCGCTCTCAAAACTCCCGTCTGACAGGCAGTGGGAGAGGGATAAAAAAATAGTGCAGGCTCAGCTTGCGTTTAACATTAAAGATTTTAGAAACGCGTTTTCACTCTATAGAGACGTAGTGAGAGCGGCAAATACAGGAGCGCGCCTTAGCGCTTCTGATCTTGATATTTACATGTATAACATGGTTCTATCAGCCCAAACGGCCGGGATGCACAAAGAGACAATTGACGCGGCTAATGACGTCATAAAGAAAATTCAAAGTCAAAACCGCGCGGAAATCTGCCGTCTCGCCGGAAACAGCGCCGTCGCGTTAAGAGACTGGAACAGCGCGAAACAGTGGTTTACCCAGCTTGTCGCAATAGAACCAAGAAACGCGTCCGCACTGTTCAACCTCGCAGTCGCTCATTATAATCTTGGCGAAATAGAGCCCGCTCACGCTCAGTATACGCGGGCGCGTGAAATTGACCGCACTATCAGAAGCGCCGACATAGAAAACAGATACGAACAGTTCAAGCGCGGCGGAGCGCCGTCAACCCCTCAAAGAGAGGCAAGACAGTCATTAGTCAACGATACTCTTGATAAATGGTATAACGAGGCGGTTGATCTGCACACCGCTAAAAAAGAGGCGCAGGCTGAAAAACTTTACAGAAAAATTATAGAACGCGATCCATCGTACAGCCTCGCGTGGAACAACCTCGGCGCGATATACGGCGCGCGCGGCGATCTTGAAGAAGCGGTAAACGCGTACACCAAAGCGCTTGAAAATCAGACCGCGCCGGAAACCTACGCGAATTTGGCAAATGTCCTCATCGCGCTTGAAAAGCACGAGGAAGCGCGAAATATCGTTAAAAAAGGGCTTGAGCATAATCCGCGCAATAGTCATCTTGTGAGGCTTCAGAGGCAGCTTTCCCGGTGATATTGAACGCCAGCTTTACGTTATTTTTTTAATAAAAGCTCCCAATTTTCTAGAATTTCCCAACAACGGCGTAATACCTAACAATGTAGATAACTTTGTAAGAAACGAGTGGAACGAATTAACCGCTTTAATGGCATCGGCGAATTTTCCGGAAAACGGATATCGGGACTTGATTGACATGAATACATTTGTCGATTTTTTGATGGCAAATGAAATAGTACACACACATTTACATCGGACATAATGTATAGTAAATGTTGGAATATAAAAATCTGTTTTTAAGGATCGACTATTTAGCAACAATCAGCGTAAAGCCAAAAGAATCACTTCCTGCCGGCACACACACCGATGTACTCGTTTTAAGCGGAACCAATCAGGGCGTTCCGTTCACACATAATATCCCGCTTACTTTCATTGTAAACAAGGCAACAAGAGATTTCGTTGCTCTGCAGGCAATAAACGAAATTTATTCGCCTACGCTTATGCTTGGAAGTTTGAGTTTACCCGATGGGTACAAATGGAGGCTTGAGAATACAGCGACCTCTTTAATTCCAATAAAATAAATACTTATATTTACAAAAAAGTGTATACATCCTGTTGTTTTAAAGTATATTGTTTTACTCAAATAACAATTAAAGAAAAAGGATTATAATGACTATGCTTTCAAAAATACCTCTTTCGCGTTTGGTGTCATTAAAGCGTTTTTTGAATGCGGCCTTGACATATAGCATTAAGTGCAGCGCCGTATCGTCTTTAAAATCAATGCCTTACCCCCCCCCCCCCCCCCCCCCTTTCCACCCACCACAATTATATTGATACATTTTATTATTTTTAGATTTTTTGGGGGGGGGGGGGGGGATGCG
>WRCH01000016.1 GCA_009784115.1 Chitinispirillia bacterium | reverse complement strand
TCTGAATCTTTAGCATCGGTCTTTACATATTTAATTTCAAAAACATACTCATACTTTATATCCGCTACTGCCGGATGCTTTTGCAGATAAATATCGGTGTAGCCTTCCGTTACTTCACTTTCGGAATTAGGCAAATACAGGCGGCTGGTAAACAGAGACGCGAGCAGCATTACTTTAAGGTGTTTTTCATCAAAGCGAATTAAATCCCTGTTTGAGAGGCGTTTCAAAAAATTCTCTGTGAAAAAATCAAAATAGGGTTTTATCTCCCCCCTAAAAGCCATATCCCTGATTGTTGCCGCAAGCCCAAGAGAGCTTACCGTTTCCGGCTCTAAATCTTTGATATATGAAACCATATATTCCCAATAAAGAGTTTTTATTGAGTAATTAGGGATTTTCAGGTATATCTGCCCTTCCTTTACTCCACCATTGGTAAGCATTCCTAAATAAAATAAGAGTGATACAAAATATTCCTCACGGTTCAACATATCAAGAGAAAATTTTTCAACAATATCGCCATAAATGCCGCCGTCATTTATGATTTGGAGCAATAATTTCCTGTTATTCTCATTCTCCGCCAAACCGCGCAATCTTGCGTAATCGGTTCGCAAGTTAGCGTCTACTATCTGCTCTGGCAAAAATCCTGTCCTCAAAATATGATTAAAAAGGTACAAAACCATTTGGGGATTATATACTTTGTTTTTTCCTCGGCTGTTAAACATATAGCCATTATAGTAGGCTTCCATGTCTATTTTCATTAATTTTTTATCAACGCCCATTTTCTGCATAAGCGATTCAACTTCCTCTTTTGTGAGGCCGAACATCTCGTTGTATTTGGCATCTAAGCTGTAATCGGTAGCCATATTGAATCCGCTTGTAAGGTCGTTTATCATCATGGGGCTAATGCCTGTTATGAAAATGCGTTTGATTACCGACGATGTTGCCGCTTTCAGCGATTTGTAAAATGTACGGACAAGACCGCCTGCCTGCACCTCGTCTTTGTAATCTTTTCCCATAGCGATAAGGTCGTTAGCAAAATTGTCGTATTCATCAATAATCACAAAAATCGGCAACCCGGCGCTTTGAGCCGCTATATAAGCCGTACCCAAAGCATTTGTGCCTAAACGATCTTCTTTAATATGCGTAATATCCTGCTCAATATCCTTAAAAATATCACTATACATTTTCAAAAAATTTATTACACTATCCTGCACCGCTTCCGAAAAAGATTTTCTGAATGAGTCACGAGTTTCAGTATCTAAAATGGAAAAATCAAACCGTAAAACCGTATATGTACCCTGCTCCGGAGTCGGATTTTTGCCTATGTAAAACTCACCGAAAAGAGACTCAAACTTTTCTTTTCTGTTAATATCATAATAGTTTTCTAAAATTGAAAGAAAAAGGCTTTTCCCGAATCTGCGGGGACGGATGAAAAACTGGTAACGGTTATTCTCATTTTCCAATAACTCAATATAGCGAGTCTTATCTGCATAAGCGTAACCGCTCTCTATCATGTCGGCAAAGTTACTCTGCCCGTAAGGAACTTTTTTTATCATAATATTCAATATACAAAATTGTGCGGTTTGAACGGTAAAAATTAATAATGTTCGAAAGCGTATCAAGTAATTTAAGGCAAAAAGTATCTTTTTCTTCTATGATTTCTCAATCTGCGTCAATTAGTTTCGGTATGCCTACGCTGCTCGAAAGACCAGCTCTTGAACAGAGCTTAGAGCAATGCAGTGAGCTTGGTCTTGATTTTATTGAACTCAATATGAATCTTCCTGAGTACCAGCTTGCCAATATTGATATACCTATTGTAAATAAACTACTCATCAATAGTAGAAAATATATAACCATCCACTTAGATGAAAATCTTAACGTATGCGATTTTAACCCTGCTGTTGCCGCTGCTTACCAGAACACCGTTATTCAAACGATTGAATTTGCAAAAAAGGTCAATGCGCCTATTATCAATATGCACAGGTAAACCAAGAGTAAAATGTGCTGATTGCGAGAATCGTGAGTTTGTTCTATTTGACAAACAAGTTGCCATGCGGCATTTAGCGGGAAAAGAGGTTGCAGGGATTTATCCAATGCTGCCGGATGAAACGTGTCTGTTTCTCGCTATCGACTTTGACGATGAAAACTGGCAAGAAGACGTTTCTGCTATCCGGTCGGTGTGTGAACGAAACAAAATTCCTGTTATTGTGGAGCGTTCGCGTTCCGGTAATGGGGCACATATTTGGTTATTCTTCAACGAACCCGCTTCAGCTTCTCTCGCTCGTAAATTAGGTTCTGCCATACTAACCGCTGCTTGATCAATGGAAAGCGCGGTTAACGGAATTTTTGATTATCAATGAGGAACTGACAGAGCCGGAGAAAAAGCGAGGAAGAAAAAAAGAACGCGGAATTATCGGACAACTTGGCGGTGGCAAAAATGATCTCAACGGGATTATTGATATAGCCGTCATTCAGTCGCTCGTTCGCGGTGATGAGGTTAAGGATATTGTAAAGAATTACGGTATGGTTATTGTTGACGAGTGTCACCATGTGTCTGCTGTCAGTTTTGAACGGGTACTTAAAGAGATCAACGCTAAATACGTGCATGGTTTGACTGCCACACCCAAGCGGCAAGATGGACATCAACCAGTTATCTTCATGCACTGCGGACAAATACGGTATAATGACAACGCTAAACTTCAAGCGCTGCGCCGTCCATTTGAGCATTTTGTTATCCCGCGATTTACACCGTTCCGTGTTCCTGTTGAAAAAGATGATGGTGATTTACAGATTCAAGAACTATATACAGAAATCTGTCAAAGCGAATCACGAAATGACTTAATCGTCTCAGATGTACTTGAAGCAGTTGCACAGGGGCGAAGCCCATTGATTTTGACAGAAAGAAAATCTCATGTAGAATTATTGGAAAACGCTTTGAAAGAAAAGTTGCTGGACGTAATAACATTTGTAGGAGGCAAATCAAAAAAGGAGCGTCAAAAGCAGCTTGATACTGTATATAATAAACCGGCAGATAAACCGCTTGTTATTGTTGCTACTGGAAAATATGTAGGTGAGGGATTTGACGTGCCGCGCCTTGATACTCTGTTTTTAGCTATGCCTATTGTCTGGCAGGGAACACTGGCGCAGTACGCCGGACGGCTTCACCGCCTATATGACGATAAGCGAGAGGTGCGGGTATATGACTATGTGGATATTCATGTACCAGTTCTTGACCGTATGTATGCCAAGCGCGTAAAAGGATATTTCGCGATAGGGTATAAAACAAAAAGTGATGTTGCCATGCCGGAAACTGGAAATATCATTTTCGACGGCATAAGTTTTTTACCAACTTTTCAATCAGATTTACTATCGGCCAAACGTGAAGTTTTAATTGTTAGTCCGTTTGTTTCAAAAAAAGGTATTCCAAGAATACTGCAAACATTGGAAAATATGGTATCTTCGGGTATAACAGTTAAGGTTGTAACCCGCCCCGCAGATAAATATAAAGTGAATGATCAGGCGCGTGTTATTCAAGTTATAAGTCAGTTAAAAGCGCATGGTATTGGAGTTACGGAATGCGCCAAAACTCATCAAAAGTTCGCTGTAATAGATGGCCGTACAACGTGGTACGGGAGTGTAAATTTAATCGGCTTTGGAAGTGTAGAAGAGAGCATTATGCGATTGGAGAGTAAAAGTATTTCAAGGGAATTGTTGAATACTGTGAATGAAAGTTTATTTGAATAGTCAGATATATTTTTTGTTTTTGAAAGGAAGATAATTTAATGCCAAAGCCAAAAGTATTCTCAATGCCTTTTGCAAGCGTCTACCCTCTATATGTACAAAAAGCTGAGAAAAAAGGAAGATCAAAAGATGAGTTGGATAAAATCATATTTTGGCTTACCGGCTACGATAACAATTCCTTGCAGAAGCAAATTGACAGTAAAGTAACTTTGGAAACATTCTTCAATGAAGCCCCTCAAATCAACCCTAACGCTTCATTAATTAAAGGGATAATCTGCGGCTGTCGAGTAGAGGAAATAGAAGATGAAACAATGCGAAAAATTCGATATTTAGATAAATTGGTTGATGAACTGGCTAAAGGTAAGGCGATGGATAAGATATTTAGAGAATAAGTATAATAAGTTTTATTGAATCGCAGTTTCACCAATTGGCACTTCACTAATCTGCTTGCCTTTTTCGAAAGTGGTTTGCCTGTAAATACTACCGTCAGGATTGTACACGGTCATCACACCATCAGGCACACCGTTATCGTAAAAGGTATCGGACTGCATTTGGCCGTCTTCAAAGTAATAAGTCGTACGCAGTAAGTTACAAAACTTCTTGCCGCAAGAGTAGACGATAACTTTTTTAGGATTCCCGTTAGGCCAAACTTCTTCAACTGACTCTCTGATTCGGGGGCCGCAGCTAAAACTTGCGGCTACCGCCGCTAATATACCACAAATCGCAGCAAAAAATTTTAAGCGCAATACTCTGTTTTCTTTCATATTCTTCTATGACTCATATTTTTAGAATCAAACAGGAATACTTCTCAAATACTTAACAAACGGTTTTGTCATAGTTATCATTTGCTTTTTACCATTTGTTTCATTTGCAAGATATCCGTTTCGAGTTAGATTCATTACTTCCGTGTAAACGGCAGAATATGCGTATCCAACGTGTTCTTTAAGAGCGGTTATGCTAAGCCGCGAGCGCTGTTCCAATTCAAACAAGATTTCTGCACGTATATTAGGCCCTATTAACGCCCGTATAGCAAGCAACGGATTGTTCATAAGTACATAATGACGGTTATACATTGCGTCATCATAGAACTCTATCATTGTGCAATATAATCCCCATTTCAGATATTCTTTTTTGCCAAATTCTTTTTGATTTTTTTCGAAGTCTCCAAAATCATCGACATCCTTAAAGAGTACCTGAGCAGATTCATAAGGCCGACAACGTTTAAGAACACTCTTGAAGCGTGGCAGAGCGTTAGCTTTTTGGGCGGCAATTTCCACTGCTGCGCCCAAAACAGGCAAATCCGCGTCATCAATATAATGTAAGAGTTTTTGAATGTTTATCAAATCGTGATAATTTCTTATCCAAGTGAGCATAGCTTTGAAGAGCCTTCCCTCAAAGCGTCCGATATGCGTAGTTTCTACAATAAGCTTTTCTGGATCAACATGCTCCTTATACGGTTTTCCAGTCGCATACAATCCAAGTTTAATCCACTTGTCGTAGTATTCATCAGTCAATTCAGGTTTAAATGTGTAATCCATGATTATCACCCGTTAAGCACCAAAGCGGAAGCTCCCGCAATTCCAATTTCAAGCGGCTGTGTGAGTTCCGCATCAATTTCGTGAAGCATTTTCAACATTTCTTCTCTGTGCATAGCCGCCTCCTATTATCTGAATAAAAGATAATCAATTTGACACCCAAAATCAAGTAGATTGAGAAAATGGTGACATTTTGTTGCTGTTGCTGGAAGATAAATGTGTAAAATACCACGTTTACCAAAAAGAAAGGTGGGTTAAATAGAAAGTTTTGCAGATCATTTTGAAGCATATATGCAAAACATCTAAAGCAGTATTTCTATTCGTGGAAAGCTGCGCAATTCGGGTACCATCAATCCAAATACCCAAATTCGGCGACAATTTAATGGAGTGAACATTCCGGCAGACGGTATATTTTTTAACTTTTCTCTTCGTGAGAAACGTTATTGATACCGTCTGTCGGTATTTAATAATTTGGTAATTTTGGAGCAGAAATTCTATCAATTAGTGAAACCAAAATAACGCCAATAACGCTACTTTATGTATAACGGATAAAACGATAGTATGAAATGTTTGTAAAAGTCAGAACCTTTTTAAAAAATGTGTACGGGGGCCATAAATTATATTATTATAGTGATTTCTAAGTGACTTGCCTAATTTGCACAAGTCTTAAAATCGTTGTATTTTATGGAGTATTAAAGTGTTGCCGAAACAACTTAATCGGCGGTACCTTACATTTAAGGAATAATAATGACAAAATCCCTTGTATACTGGATTAGAAAAGCTGGCGCCAGCTGTTTTTTTCTCGGCTATTGCCCTTTTGCGCCGGGGACCATTGGAGCGTTAGTAACAATCGCGGCGCTCTTTTTTGCTAAAGATCATCTTGGATTTATATTGGGCTCGGAGAATTTTCTCCACTACTGGTGGGCTATAATTGCTCTCACTGTTGTAAGCATGTTTCTTTGTGACAGAGGGAAAGAGGTTTTCGGCAGAGATGATCCGCCGCAGGCAATATTTGACGAAGTGGTAGGGCAGTTTGTAACTTTCTTTATGGTGCCGATAAACATTCGTACGCTTGTTTTGGGATTTGTGCTGTTTCGGTTTTTTGATATTGTCAAACCGTTTCCTGTATATAAACTTGAAGAGATTGAGGGCGGGGTAGGGGTAACGATGGATGACGTAGGGGCGGGTGTGCTTGCCAATATAACATTGATGTTTCTTTTGGGAGCGTATCATCATATTATAGGATATATGTGAAATGATTGCAAAATATACAGCTATTTTCGCACAGTTTTTAGCCAATAACTTAAATGAGATATGTTTAAGTATCACCGCCGTAACAATAATGATTGCGGGGCCTCACTTAACTTCAGCGATAAAACGCGTAACAAAGCCGTACAACTGGTTTTTTAAGTTTTGCTGTTTCATTATTTTATGTACTGTGATACTTACTTTTTTGTCAAAAATTCTCTATAAGGGGCTTAAATACTGGTACGGCCAGCAGAGCGGTCTTGCGCTTATTTTGTGGGTAACCTGTACGTATCTTAGTCTTGCCTTCATTGCGAAACAGCAGAAAGAGATATGATGACGTCTCAGGAGCAGCTGGGAGAACTTCTGAAAAGCAAAAAACTTACGCTTGCTGTAGCGGAATCTTGTACAGGCGGACTTGTTGGCGCGGCGGTTACCTCCATTGGCGGTTCCTCAGAGTATTTTCGCGGCGGCGTTATCGCTTATGACAACAGCATAAAGCATGATGTGCTTGGAGTGCCAAGATATGATCTTGACAGATACGGAGCGGTGAGTGATCCGGTGGTCTGTGCGATGGCTTACGGGGCTGCGAGAGTATGTAACAGCGATTGCAGCGTGAGCGTATCAGGAATTGCAGGGCCCGGGGGCGGTACAGAGGAGAAACCTGTGGGTCTTGTTTTTATCGGCGCGTTTTTCCGCGGGAAGACGCAAAGCTGCTCATTTTTGTTTAACGGGTCTCGATCATCAATAAGAGAGCAAAGCGTGAAAGCCGCGCTTGATTTTTTAATTGGGATTATTAACAAAGATGACTAACAGTAGAATTTTCGCATTTGTCATCATCGGTTATATTTTTTTGTTCTCGGCAGGATTAGATGCGTCGCCTAGAAGAATTAATACCAATGCTCACGGCTTTGAAGCTCTTATCAATAATGACCCTCATCTTGCCCTTGAAATTTTCTCAGATAATACAAAATCAAACAATCTGCAAACAAGGGGCACTGCCTTTAGAGGTCTTGCGTTTACGTATGATTTTTTAGGTCAGAGCGACTCTTCGGTTCGTTCGTTTTTCAGAGCTTATCAGGCGGATAAAAATGATATACTTCTCAGCGCCGCCGCGAGCAGTCTTACCCATTTTTCAAGAACTCACGCGGGAGCCGCTATCTCAGAGGGGTACAGCGCTTTAGAGGAGTTAAGCAAGCGCAAAAACTTTTTCAGCGCAACATTTACGGCTGATCTTGCTACCCGCTATCTCAATGACGGCAACGTGAGAAAGGCGGCGAGACTCATGCGGCCTCTTGGGGTGGTGCGCACGTTTCGTATGATAGGGCCGTTTGAGAATATTTCAGGCTCCGGTTACGCTAATTCATTCGCCCCTGAGCAGGAGCTTGATTTTGAAGCAAAATATTTGGGAAAAGACGGAACAGAGACATCATGGTTTCCTTTTCATAATAACGCCGTTGACGGATGGGTACGAACCGAAAACAACTACAGTGCAACGGATGCGGTCATCTACTATTACGCTAATATCGTAAGCGCAAAAACTCAGGACGTCAATATAGGTTTTGGCGCCAGCGGGGCGTTCAAGGTTTTTCTTAATGACAATCTTGTACTCGCCGATCCTGTTTTTCGCAATACAGGCATGGATATGTTCATGCAAACGGTAACGCTTAACAAAGGCGATAATAAACTCCTGATAAAAATGTGTCATGAACACAGCCATTCAAATTTTTTGGTACGGTTTTTTGACAGCAAAAGCAGAGGGCTCTCTTCGATCTCCTACAACAACAATATGGGTGTTTTTCAGAAAGCGGCGTCTAATTTTTCTGACTTGGTAAATTCACCGTTCTCTCAATTAATAGAAAATTATCTCTTAGACCGCATAAACAATAACGGCGAAGACTTGGAAGCCGCGCTCACACTCATTAAGTTCTATAACAGCGCGGAGCTTACCGCCAAGGGGCAGCAGTTTAGCCGAAGCCTCATAGCGCGCTATCCGCAAAGTTCTATCATACACTCTCTTTACAGTGAATCGCTTTTTAGAGGCGGCAGGATAACAGACGCAAGAACAGCTATGCGCTCGGCGTTTCGGTTATGTAAAGATAACTACTATGCGTGGTGGAATGAGCTGCAAGTACTGTTTGCGTCCGCGGCTCTTCCTGAGATCAGGGCGTTTATGGACGCTTCGCCGCCCCACTGCCGCAGCTCATTTCAAGCGCTTCTTTTTATGCTTAGCCATTACTCTCAAATGGGTAACAGAACCGAATTTACAAAGGCGATTGACAAAATAGAAAAAAACTATTCAAATGTGAAAGCAGCGGTAAGCCTTCTTTCCGATCACTACTCATCGCACGGGGATATCCGTCAGTCAGAAATACTTTTAAGAAATTATCTCCGTCATGAACAGACGGCAAGTGAGATATATTTTGAATTAGCGTCGCTTTATTTGAGATCCGGACAAAGAAAAAAAGCGATGCAGACATTTGCGCAGAGCTTGCGGTTTTCGCCTAATAATCCAGCGGCATATTATTATTTGTCAAGACTTGCCTTTCAGGAGCGCAACTATTCACAGGCTCTCAAACATGTAAAGGACGGACTCGCGCTTATGCCGAGTTCTTCTACCCTCTCCTCTTTGAAAGGTTCTATCCTTACCGCGCAGGGCGAGATCGGTGAGGCGAAAGACGCTTTTAGAAAGGCGATCGCTTACGCCTATAACAATTTTGAAGCATGGAGCCAGCTGCGATTTCTTGAAGGGAAAAGAGAGCTGCAATCATTGGTAAGCGCCCCAAATCCCGCAGATCTCGCGGCGCGGTCTAAGGGGTGGAGCGATTTAAATTCGGTTAACGGCGCGATACTCTCCTATTCAAAAGACGTCTTTTTCTATCCCAGCAGAAGCGTGAGAGAGCGGCATTTTCTAATGGTGCATCTGCCTACGCGCTCCGCTATCGAAACATGGAAAGAGTATTATATAAGGTATAACAGTAATTTCCAAGTGTTAAACATCACAAGAGCTTACTCCAAGAGCGCAAACGGAAAAGAGACACCTGCGGATCTCTCTCAAAACATGATTGTCTTTAAAACACTCCTGCCCGGCGACAATATAATTTTAGAATGGACAACAGAGAATTATTACCGTCACGACATGGCTCGCCAGGTATGGGGAGAGCATGAGTTTTCTTTGGGGTTTCCTGTTTTTGAAACCCGCTTGCGTCTTGTTACGCCGATTTCAGATACAATTCCATACACTGTAACAGGCAATAATATAAAAGTAGAAAAAGAGAATATCTGTGATTTTACAATAACAACATTTTCAAAAAAGCCTTATAGCAGAACCCTCATAGAACCATTTGCGGCGCTTACAGAATTAAACACGGATGAAAGAGTGCACTACTCAACATTTAACTGCTGGTCTGAAATTACGCAGTGGTATCTGAATTTGACAAAAAATAAACACGAGCAGACTTATGATATTAAAATGCTTGCGGATTCCCTCATTGCCGGGGCGGCAGATTCGCTTGATAAGGTACGAAGAATCCATGAATACATAACGTCAACAATCCGCTACAGCTTTATCCCGTTCAGACAATCCGGCTGGATTCCGCAGTCGTCAATGGAAGTGCTGTCTACAAGGATTGGTGATTGTAAAGATATGTCTTCTTTGGGTAAAAGTTTACTCAACGCGGCAGGAATACAAAGCAATTTGGTATTAGTCAACACGGGAGAACACGGTAATACGCCTCCCTCTTATATCGGCCCCAACTTTAACCATTGTATTCTTTCATATACAATAGGCGGAGAGTTAGAATACATAGACTTTACCGATAAATATAACGCTTTGGGCAACTTGCCGCGTCTTGTTCAGGGAACCCCTGCTCTTGTTATAAAGCGCGGGGAAAACTCTCTTATTACTCTGCCGCAAGACAGCGCTCATAACAGAATGTTACTTAGAAGCGTTGTTTCAAGTGTTGATGAGTTGGGGACGCTTCGCCGCACGGTAAAATCTATGCGCACCGGCGTTCATGCGGGAGACTACAGGGTAAATGTTTGGGCTATGTCTCCGGCTGAGCAAAAGAAAGATCTGCAAAGATTGCTTTCCACTGTTTTTCCGAGGGTAGTTATAGATTCAATGTCTGCTCAGGGCGGTGAGGGTGTTGGTGATTATGTAAACGCGCAGTACAGTTTCACTGCGGTTAACGGCGCGCAGCAGAGCGGCAATAATACGATACTTTTAGATTTGGATATTAACGACCGCATAGCTCCCGAGCACTTTCCATTTAAGAGCGGACGCACTCAGGATATTGACATGACACAGCTCTGGTTTGGTATTGGAACCTTTGAACTTGACGGTATTCTTAATTTTCCCGCGGATTGGGAGCTTATTAATAAACCCGAAGATGTTAAACTTGAAGGTTCGTGGGGACACTATTCAATTTCCTTTAAGCAAACCGAAAATAAACTTGAATATGCCCGCAGGGCGGTGTTCAGCTTTCATTCCCCGGTACCTGCGGCACAAAGCGGCGAGCTGTATTCGCTTTTTTCAAAAATAATCGCCGCGGATAATGTCCAGCTTGTTTTCTTCAGGAAGTAGCCGTCACGGATTGCGTTATTTTCCGCATGAATTATTTTTCATTGATTGCGTAATTATAAAGATATACTGGTACACGGCATAAATCTACACTGCACCGCACGCAACTGCACGCAGGGCCGGCTCTGTCGCTTAGCGGTACAGTGTAGATTTATGCCGTTATGCAGTAATATAAGCACCAAAAATATAGAAAGCTCCTGTAAAAATGCCGAGACTATTTGACCTGCTGCCCGACAGCTCTAAAAAAGAACTCCTCAACGAAGCTAAGAAGAGCAAAGCTGTTCCAAAAAACGCTAAGGTGAAAGCTGTCAATAATAATTTGCAGAAGAATAATTACACCGCTGCAGTCCCGCTCGCGGTTCCTGATTTTGTTGCGATTGATGTTGAGACTACGGGACTTGAGTTCAAAAAAGACCGCGTGATTGAAATTGGCGCGGCGCGGTTTATTAACGGTAAACTTGAAAAAGAGTTTTCAACATTCATTAATCCCGGCGTTTCGATACCTGAACATATAACACAATTGACGTCTATCAATAATGACGATGTTAAAGACGCGCCCAAATTTTCCGATATCGCGTTGTCGCTTGTGGAATTTATTGGAACACTGCCAATTTGCGGACATCAGATAGAGTTCGACCATAGCTTCATAAACGAGGAACTCAAACGCGCGGCGTTTCAAACAATAACGCCGCCGCTGCTTGACACAGCGCTTCTATCACGCGTATTGCTGCAGCCTATCGGACGTTTTTCGCTGAAATTTGTCTGCGAGTCGCTTGGTGTATCGCTTAGTAACGCGCACCGCGCGCTGCATGACGCGAAGGCTTCCGGTGAAGTCGCTTGCCGGCTTGTACCGAAACTGGCTGATTTTCCGCTTGAGATTCGTCAAGCGCTGGCCGCTTGCGCACCCGGCGGTCTTTTTAAAACGCTAATGACAAAAACTCTTGGCGCTGTTCGATATGGGATATATCTTAAAGATGAATTGCCATTTGCCGATAAGCCGCTTAAACTTGACATTCCGGAATCGTTTTTGGAGATTGATCCATCAGAAATCGAAGAGCTTTTTTCTGACAGTGATAAAATAAACAAACTCGTCAGCGAGTATAAATCCAATCGTCAGCAAAACAAAAAACCTTCCGGTACCAATAAAACGGACGATCCTGTAAATAATTTCGTGCCCCGAGAGTCACAGTCAAAAATGGCTGCGGGGGTGATGGAAGCGCTTAACAAAAGTGAGTTTTTTGTGGTGGAGGCCGGTACGGGTACCGGCAAATCTCTTGCCTACTTGGTTCCAGCGGCTAAACATGCTCTTAAGAATAATTGCAGGGTGATTATTTCTACCCATACCCGTAATTTGCAGGATCAGCTTATTAGTAAAGATATTCCAGCGGCAGCGGCGCTCAGCGGCGGAGATTTGCGTTTTACTACGCTTAAGGGGAGAAATAACTATCTGTGCCGCCACCGTTTTTATAAGCTTTTGCGGGGTGAGGCGGGAAATATCTCTCCTAGGGAACGCAGCTCGGTTCTGCCTCTTGTCGTATGGTCGCAAACTACTGAAACAGGCGACATTGAGGAGCAGACTTTTTTTAATCCAAAGTGGTTTTTCAAGGTTTGGAATCTTATCTCTTCAGATGGTCAGGATTGTTTGGGGCGGCGCTGTCCTCATTTTTCCAACTGCTTTTTGCACAGGGCGCGCTCACTTGCGCAGGGGTCGCACATCGTTGTGATTAATCACGCGCTTTTTTATTCGGACGTGTGTTCAAACACCTCGTTTCTCGGCCCTGTCAGTTCTATTATATTTGACGAAGCGCATCACCTTGAATCAAGCGGACATCAGCATTTGCGCACAGAGCTTGATACAAACCGCATGAACGCGTTTATAGATCAAATTCAAAATCTGCTGCACGATATCTCCTCATGCAAAGAACTTGAGGATATCGCGAGCTTTGAGAAAGAGATAAAAGCGCATTTAAAACATCTGCGAAAACGTTCCGGTGATTTTTTGGCAGAGCTTAGTTCATGGGCTCTTAATACCGTTCCCGAGTCAAAAGCTGATTACCAGATAGGAATCAACGAGAACTCATTGAAAGAGCTTCATGAGACGGCTGTATTTGATCTTACTCTATCTGATATGAAAGATACATTCAGCCGCTTCAAACAGGCTCTGTCCGCAATGCCGGAGGGAAAAAACGCAGAGGAATTGCGCGGCGCCGCGCAATTCTGTTCGGAGTACACTTCTCAGCTCAGGGCCGATCTGCAATACCTTACAAACGCAAAAACGGAAGATCACGTCTTTTGGTTAGAGGGTAATCACGAAAAAAAGTGGACAAAACTGTGCGGAGTTCAGCTTGACATAAGCGTGTTGCTTTCGCAAATTTGGGAGCGGTGCGGCGGAGCGGTGATTTTTACATCCGCGACACTGGCGGCTCAGGGGTCAACAGAGTACTTTAACCGCGGCGCGGGTCTTAACATTTTTGGCGACCGTACCTCTTCAATGGTTTTGCCAAGTCCCTACAGCGCAAATCAAATGCTCTTTGGCGCCATAAGAGAGTGCCCCGAGCCTGATAACCCGGCGTTCGCGCCTTTTGTTGCGGAAGCGGTTGCGAATGTTCATTCAAAATTAAACAAAAACATACTCGTACTGTTTACATCAAATTCAATGCTTAACAATGTTTACAATAATTTGAAATCAAGAACAGATATTGACAAAGCCAAACTCCTTGCGCAAGGGTTAAGCGGAAACAGAACTGCGATGCTTGATCAGTTCAAAGCGCAAAAAGGGATGATGCTTCTTGGCACCGACTCTTTTTGGGAAGGGATTGACGTTCCGGGAGAGGCGTGTGAAGTGGTGATAATTCCAAGACTGCCTTTCCCTGTTCCTACACACCCGCTTACAGTAGCGTTGGGTCAGAGGATGGAAACACTTTACGGGAGCTCTTTTTTCGCTTACTCGGTCCCGGAAGCTATCATAAAATTTCGTCAGGGCGCGGGGCGTCTCATACGCAGTGCATCCGACAGGGGCGCGCTTATCGTACTTGACAACAGAATCGTAACAAAAGGCTACGGCAAACAGTTTGTCCGTGCTATATCATCTTCCATTAATGAATTTGCCGATATTGATATAATGACAGAGAAGATGCGTGATTTTTTTGAATCAGACCCCGATTCACAAATTAACAATGATAATATAACATACGAACCATTTGAGGATCTTCCATGAATTTTTTAAAATTATTGATTTCACGATCGTTATTATACATCCCGCGATTAAATATTGGCTTGCGCCTTGATAAACACGGTGCGCCGTACCGCGGAACGACCTCACGGCTCTATGTGCAGTCGTGGAGTGGTACGGCGCAACATTTAATTGGTACTTCAATAAATATTGTGTCTGTTTTCATTGTTTTTTTATTTGCAGGCTGTGGATTTTATTCTTTCAGCGGATCTACGCTCCCCGGACACATTAAAACGGTTGAGATTCCGGTATTCGCCAACACATCATTGGAGCCGGGGATAGATGATGAAATAACAGCGGAACTCTCAAAAGAGATTCTAAAAAGTCAACTGCGCCCCGCAAACCAAAACGCCGACGCCACTATAAGCGGCACCGTAACAAGATATACTAATACCCCGCACACTTTTGGCGGGGGCGGTGATCTTGTAAACGTTGAGCTTTACATTGTACGGATATCAGCCGATGTAGAGTTTTTTGACAACCGGCGCAATCAATCCATATTTAAAGGCAGCGTTTCCGGCGAAGGAACTTATGATTTCCAAACTGAAAATGAGCAGTACGGCAGAAGTAAAGCGGCGAAAAATCTTGTTGAAAAGATAATACAAAATTCTGTGCAGATGTGGTAGACTTCAAAATAACAATGGGGTTATAAAAGATGAGTATTTTTGAAGTGGGGATGCTTGTATGTTTTGGATTGGGCTGGCCGATATCTATAGCCAAGTCTTTGCGAGCCAAAACCGTATCGGGCAAAAGTCCGCTCTTTATGCTTGTTGTAATGCTCGGATACATATGCGGCGTTATCCATAAAATCCTTTACTCTATGGATTGGGTGCTCTATCTTTATGTGTTTAATTTGGTTTTAGTGGGGGTTGATTTTTGTCTTTATTTCAAGTATAATGGTAAACGGCACGCACTTAAACTGCACAGCACGCAACTGCAATCAGTGAATAACAAAGATAATTAAACGGGATCAACCACCTGAATTACATCCGTGGGAAATACCTGATTTACAGTTGAAAATGAGCCAGGAAGGATTCGAACCTTCGACTCCCGCCTTAAAAGGGCGATACTCTACCGCTGAGTTACTGGCCCAACTTGTGTATCAAAAAGCTCAAAGAAAATAAACTATGGTTACATGGAAGCGCAAGAAGAGATTTAAAAATTTACAAAAACGCTTTTACTTGAAGCGAAAACACATGCTGCATCCGGCCGTAAGCGCTCTCTGAGACGCTCCGGCGCAGCTCCCCGCGGTACATTCCCGAGAAGTTGAAATGCTTTGCCGGATACAGATCGCTGTAAAAAGAGACGATGTGGCTGATACCGGATGAGTGGCCGGCAGCCGCGCGGTAATCGATCACTCCATCGTAAGGTACATAAGAAAAGGTGTAGGAGAGTTCCGCCATGCCCTTATTTTGAGGACGGTAGATTATCCCCGGTTTTATTTGCAGATAGATACTGCTGTCGGACTCTGTGTAGGAGAAAGGGTTTGGGTCTTTGCGCCGCCACATGCCAACTCTCTCCCGCACATAAAACTCAAGGCCAAGCAGATATTCAATACTCTGAACAAGTTCTGCGCTTATGTCGTGCAGATCGAAATCGCCGCTGCCGAAGATTGAGCCGTGTGCTGTGCTTACAGCTTCTTTGTTAACAAAAAGATAACGCGGTTCTGTGCTCAGCAGGAGTCTGTTTTGTCTTCTCTCAACACGCAGTGCGGTTTCAAAACTCATTTCACGACTGTCTCTTATGAATCGCAGTCCGGGTAAAAGATAAAGCCTTGATTTATAGGCGCTGCCCTTTATATGATGATCTATATCCTGACGATAGGAGAGATCGGCGAAGTGGATATCTGATATTTTAGCGCTGTCGTCTTTATTCAAATAGTAAAGCGTTAAAAGTCCGGGGATACGCCCTGCCGTATTTTTATTGCGCGCGTTTATGTGTTCTTCAGAGAACAAGATACCGCTCCATGTGAGATCGCCGAAAATGCCGTCAATCTCCCTTTTTGGCCGAAAGTACCAGTCGCCGTTGAGTGTTGTTTTACGCACCGTCGCGTCAGAAGTGTTATCGTAAATTTCTATCTCTTGAATTATGTGATCTCCGTTTATGCTCGGGCGAAACTCTCTTGTAAGTGAATCGTAAGCGTGGGTTCCAAGACCTTTTCCTATGTAAAACATCTTCTGTTCAAAGCGTGAAGAGAGTTCCTGATTGGTACGGTATTCCTGCCGTGAAGAAAATCCCCAGGAGGTAGGTTCAATCTCGCTTACAACACCCATTAAAAAAGTTGAAGAGCTGCTTTCGCCGTAAACGTGTCTTTTATGCCATCTGCTGTCGCCTGTGAGATTCCATCCGTCAACTGGGGCAAAAGCGGCTGATTGATTCCATGTAAAAGCGTGACCGGTATCGGAAGAAGCGCTTAGAGCTTCGCCGCTGCGAAATTGTGTGACGGTGAAGTTTTGCAATAGGCTTGCGGGCAGATAGGAGAGCTGAGCGGCTCCTGATATGTGACCGGCGCCCTGTTTTGTTGTGTCAACGCTCCATTCGTCACTATAGCCGAGCATCGCTTCCCACGCTTTTGCCGGACGGACAAAAAAGCGGTTGTATCGGCGGTAACTGTAGTCGATATCTGTCATGTGATGTCTGAAAGCCGCGGCTCCGAGATTTAGTTCTAATTTATCTTGGGCAAAACGCAGTTCAGCGTCACCTGTAACTTTTTCAGTTTCAACCAAAGAATCAATATACGTCTGCCCGGCTCCCATCCGCGCGGCTATTCCCTTAACCGCTGTACCGCCGAACATGGATTCCCAAGCGTGGAACTCATGTTTTTCCGTGTTGTCTGAGAGCCTGCGGCTATCCCAGCCTTCTCTGCGCTCATGTTCTGAAAAAAGTTCATTTGTAAAGTTGCGGGATCTGTATCGATAATCAAGAGCAATCCAGCCGCTGCGTTTATCAATACGCCTCTCTCCGCCGAACATTTTAAATACTGCCGCTGATGAAAGATTGTCATCATCGTCAATTGACGAAAACAGGTTCTCATCATGTTCATTCCCGGCAACATTGAGAGACGCGCTGAAATATGGCAGATTAATCCGCGCCTCAAACTCCCCGAAGCTCTCTCTTGCCGGAGCGCTTAGAGGTGCAAGCATGGTAAAATCACCTTCGCCGGCTCCGGCGTATTTGTAAACGTGATCATTGCGCACGATTGAACTGTCGATAACATAATCGGCCCCAATGCTTCCTTTTTGTATAGGAGTAAACCACGCGGTGTAGCGGTCTCTTATGTCATTTGGCCTCAGCGGATCGTAAGGTGAGTAGACAAGGATTGTATCGCGCGCCTGTGCGTCGTACACTTTTCTATACAGAGGAAAATAAGCGCTCATTCTCGCTACATCGTGCGGATGAACAGGCCGCGCGGTTGGCGCCGCGTAACCGGGATTGTTGCCGCTTCGGCGCAAAATCTCTTTTTCATACTCTGTAAGCTGCATCTCTATGGGACTGTTTTTGTTATCGCTTTCACTCCAAATCGCCGCGCTGAAAGAGAAAACGCTGTCTTGGGTGTAGTGAGAGGCGCCGCCGCCGGCAAAAGTCCTTCGGTAATCAAAATATTTATACTCGTACTCAATTCTAATGAAATCTTCCTGCCGAATCAACACTTTGGGATTAAACGTGATAGACCCCATATCGTAATCCACGGTAAAATCATTATCGAACCCCTCTTTTAGGTTATTTCCGTTGACCCGTACCTTAACTGTACCATTAATTGGTGTAATAAAACCCGCTTCCCCCTTACCAATCAAGTAATAAGGCCCCTGAACCCCATCGCGTCCCCTCACCGTTTGAACGGTATGATTTCCGCCGGAAAACGACCCGAACGCGTTCACGGAGCTGCTTTTAGGCGTAACTTCCGCGGAGATTCCCATTATTTTTTTCTGCCCCGACAAAATCCCATTTTCAATGGACCATACGGCGAACTGGTCTCCTGCGATAACGGTAAAATTCTCATTTGTGAGAGTGATATTCACCTGATCAAAATCGCTTATCTCCCGCGTAGAACCGTCAAGCGACGACCCTTCGTCACTCAGATAAGCGCTCAGGTGTGTGCCGGGGCGGATCTCGCCCTCTATTATCACCTCAAGCCCCTGCTCAAGGTTAACTTCCCCAAGACTTCCTACAGAAACGCCGAAAGATTTATATCCCGATATGCTAAGATTACTATAGTCATCATAAAGTAAAGATGCTGTTGAAGTGGTGATGGAATCATCCGCAAGCAGCGCGAGTGTTGGGACAGAGCGCTTGGGGTGCAGGTAGATAGTTGGGGACGGAGTTGCGTTTGTTTCGTATTGAGACAGGATAGTTATATTGGATTCATCAGTTATCAGCGTATCGCTCGTGGTTGAAAACGCCAACGAGTTTATTATGATTATCAGCAGCGATGTCAATTTCAAAAAAATATAGGCCATTATATAAAAATGGTTCCTGCCTTAGTGTAATCACAAAATTGTCGAATCTATATAAAAATTCTTAATTTTGGAAAAAACACGAAAAAACTTTTAAAGAATTATCACTATAATATATATTTATTTAGAGAATTATAAGTATCATAGGTTTCAGGGCTTGTGGTTCTCATATTTCCCGTAAAACTCTATTAGCACAAAGATGGAACTGTTTTTGCTGCGAGGGAAGACTTCGGGTTTTGGTTTATTGGATTAATCAAAGATAAAAAGCAGGATAGACTTTACACAAGTTTGTCCGTATGAGATAATTGATATTTGAAGGATCTAACATTAATGGCAAAATTGTTTTGGAGGCGTACGATGAAGCACGGGTTTGCACGGTATTTGGCTTGTCTGTTTGTTATTGGAGTTTTTGTAACGAACGGATTTTCAGACGACACATTTTACCGCTTGTTTGGGGCGAATAACTTTGCCGGCGCTATAAAGCACGCGGATGACAACATCCCGGCTCCCAACCGGGACGGAAGACTGTGGGCTCACATGGGTATTGCTCATGAGAGAACTAACGCGCCGGAAAAAGCGCTTGCCTGCTATCTTGTCGCCATAAGAATGGACGCTAACAGCTATGAAGCGCATCTTGGCGCGGCCAGTGTGTATAACAAGCTCAATCAGGCCGCTAACGCCGAGGGCATGGCCAAAAAAGCTATGGAACTCAAAATGACCGGCGAAGCGAGCTGGGAGTACGCGCGCGCACTTATCACCCTGGGCAAAGGCGCCGAAGCCAAGCGGGCGCTTGAAGAGGTTGTGAAAGGTGATCAGAATAACGTGGTTGCCAACCGTGAATTGGGTATGATTTACTATAGAGAAAAAGATTTCGCTAAAGCGCTGCCGCTCTTGAAAAGAGCTATTTCGCGCGAGCCTAACAGCGATATCGCTTTACAGATCGCTATCGCTCACAGAGAGCTTAATCAGAATGACTCCGCTATCGTCTATTTTAACCGCGCCGCAACCGATAAATCAAGACCCAAACCGGAGGCTCTTGTAGAGCTTGCGCGGCTCCATTATGCCGCAAAAAATTTCAAAGCGGCGGCTGAAAATTTTGAGAAAGCTAACAGAAACGCGCTTAATGCCGACGATCTCTTTGCTTGGGCCGTGAGTCTTGAAGAGACAAAAGCGGACGCGAAAAGAGTTATTGATACTTACGCCGCGGCGCTCGCGCGGTTTGGTAACTCAACCTCCCCCAGCGCTCTTACGGCAAGAGAAAAAGTGGGTCGTGATCACATAGCCAAAAAAGCATGGAGGCCCGCGGAGACAACGCTTGCTCCTCTTCTTGCCGCCGATCCCGAAGGAAAAATTGTTAAGGACATCCTCTTTCTTATGGCGCAGGTGCACGAGGGTCAAAATAACATCCGTCAGGCGACTGAACTTTTAGAGAGAGCTATCGCGAGAGATAAAAACAATGTAGAAGCTTACGCCCGCCTTGGCGATCTTTACGCCCGCTCCGGTCAGGCCGATAGAGCCAAAGCTACTTATGACAGACTTATAGCGGTTGATCCGAACAACCCTAAAATCCACCTTGCTCTTGGAGAGTATAATCTTGAAGCTAAAAAGTATGCGGACGCGCTTAGAAATTTCCAGCGCAGCTTTACTTTAGAGGGGACCGTACCGGCAGCTTTGGGTATGATGAATTCGGCGTGGCACCTCAAGCGCTACGACTTGGCACGCGACGCCGCTGAGTCCGCGATGCACAGAGATCCCGCGCTTAAAGAGCCGCAGGTTATGCTTGCCCGTATTTACATGATGGAGAAAAATTACCGCGGCGCAAGAGGCGTTCTGCTCACACTTCTGAGAGCGGATCAAAACAATCTCGCGCTTTGGAAAGACCTGGCCGAGTGCAGTCAGCATCTTAACGACGCGCAGGGTCTTTCCGACGCGGACAAGCGCATCATTGTTCTTGATCCAAAAGATATCCCGTCAAGAACACGTGTCGCGCAGGCGGCGCAGGCGGCAGGCGACCTTAAGACTGCCTATGACCTTTTTAAACAGCTTGCGGTGCTTCAGCCGCAAAATGTTCAGGTTCAGAGAAGTTTGTATGAGATCGCGCTGGCGCAGAAAGACAATAACGCGGCTATGACTCATATGCGCGCGCTTCTTGTCTTGCAGCCTAACGACGCGGCAGGTCATCGTGATCTTGGAAATCTCCAGTTTGCCGCAAAGGATGAGAGGGGAGCGCTTGCCTCTTACCGCGCGGCCGTACGGGCAGACGCGAAAATAACGGGGCTTTACAGAAACTTCGCTTCTATATTAATTAAGAATAAAACAGCTGACGCGGAACTCATGCCGGTTTTAGTAGCGGCGATAGCCGCTAATGAAGTTGATGAGCCGATTTTGGTTGCGGCGGCCAATATCTATCAAAAACAGCAAAACTGGCCTAAGGCTATTGAGACGCATCAGGCGGTGCTCAGAGTTAATGCCCGCAACTTGGCAAGCCTCAGCGCCCTTGCTTTCTGTCAGGAAAAAGCGGGCAGAATCGATGACGCTATTCTCTCCTACGAGCAGGCTACAGCGATGAATCCAGCGAGTGTGGCGGAGTTTAAGGCGCTTGGCGATCTTTACGCACAGCAGAGAAAAATGCCGCAGGCTGTAGTTGCTTACAAAAAGTATTTGGAAAAAACTCCTACAGATATAGCGACGGCAAGACTTGTCGGAGACTACGAATTTTCGCAGAAAAAGTGGGAAGAAGCTAATAAGTTTTATGCTTTAGTGACAGGAACAGCGGCGAATGATACTACTTTTATCAGAAACTTCGCAACATCGAGTTTTGAAGCGAAAAATTATCAGAGAGCGGCGCAGCTTTATAACAGACTCGCTACCGCGTCTCCAAGAGACCCTCTGCCTCTAAGACAGCTTTATGAGATCGAGCGGATCAACAAGAACGAAGCGGGCGCGGCCGCCGTGCTCACAAGATACGTTGCTCTTGTCCCCGGTGACGCTCCGATGCAGAGAGCTTTGGGAGATCTGCTTTTTGCTTCCGGAAACAATAACGGAGCGCTTGCCGCTTACCGGGCCGCTTTGAGAGCTGATCCTCAAATAAAAGGCATCTACAAAAATTTTGTTGCGCTTGTATTGCGAAGCGGTACCCCTGAAGAGCAGATCAGCGCGCTTACCGGCGCTATAGCCGCAAAAGAGGCGGACGCCGCGATGTTCGCGAGGCTTGGCGATCTTCACAGAGCCGCTAATAATTGCCGCGCGGCGTTGCCTGTGCTTCAGGAAGCCTCAAGAATGGATCCTAAAAGCACTGCGGTGCTCTCCTCAATTGCCGACTGTCACGTAAGAAGCAACAACCACGCGGAGGCGGCTATAATACTCGAGCAGGTTACGGCATTGAACCCTCAGGCTGTAGCGGAACATAAAACACTGGGTGATATTTATGTCAATCAGAAAAGAATGCCTCAGGCTGTAGCGGCTTACAAGAGATTTCTTGACAGGGGCGGTAAAGACAACAACGCCGCAAGACTTGTCGGTGAGGACGCTTTCCAAAAGAAAAACTGGGCCGACGCCGTTAAATATCTCGCTATGGTTGAGGGTGACGCGGCGAGAGCGCCCGCATTTTTGCAGATGTTTGGCCAGGCCGCGTTTGAAGTTAAGGATAATCCAAGAGCGATCAATATCTATAGACAGCTCAGCGCCGCGGCTCCGCAGAACGCGGATCACGTAAAAACGCTCTATGAGCTTGCGGTCAGAACCGGCGCGAGAGACGACGCGGTTACCCATTTGAGAAATTACGTCCGTCTGCGCCCTAATGACGCCGCGATGCAGAGAGCTTTGGGTGATCTTCTTTTTGACCGCAAAGATCGTCCCGGCGCTTTGGCCGCTTATCGCGCGGTTCTTGCCGCAGACCGCAACGCGAAAGGTTTTCACAAACGATTTGTGGAACTTGTGATGCAGGGCGGTACGCCGGCGGAGAGAATCGCGGCGCTTGAAGGAGCTATCGCGGCAGGCGAGGCCGACACCCCGATGATCATTCAGCTTGGCAACATTTACCGTGAGCAGAATCAGCCGGCGCGTGCGGTTCCTCTGTTTGACCGCGCAGTCAAAGCTGATCCGCGAAATGTAGAGTTGTTGCTTGCTTTGGCTCAAAGCCAGCAGGCCGCCGGTCAGATTGACGCGGCGATTCTCACCTACGAGCAGTATGTGGCTATGAACAACAGAGCGATCCAAGAGCTTAAAATACTCGGTGATCTTTACACACAGCAGAAAAAAGCCGAACAGGCGATGCGTATGTACAGAAGATACCTTGAGCGCAATCCCACAGACCACGCGGTTGCGCTTATGGTTGGCCGTGCGGCCTTTGACGCCAAACAGTGGGCCGACGCGGTGAGGTTTTTAGCGATGGTTCAGGGTCCTGAGGCGAAAAGACCTGAGCTTATGAAGATGCTCGGGACAGCCGCCTATGAGGCAAAGGATAATCCAAGAGCGCTTACCGTTCTCAGAGAGCTTTCGACACTGACTCCAAGAGACGCCGAAGTATTCAAGATGCTGGAGGATGTTTGCCGCCGGACCAATAGCGCCGATATGGCTACAGACTTTCTCAGACAGTACGTTGCGCTCCAGCCTAATGACGCCGCCGCTCAGCGCCGTCTTGCGGACGCTCTCTTTGCGCGTAACGATACAACAGGCGCGCTGACCGCTTACCGCGCTGTTTTAAGGATTGATCCCAAGGCAAAAGGGTTCTTTAAAAACTATGTCGCTCTTGTTATGACAAGACACGGTCAGGAAGCGGAAAGAGTGACGGCAATTCAGGCGGCTATAGAGGCTAAGGAGGCGGATGTAGGAATGTTCGCCGCGCTTGGCGGGATATTTAAGGGCAGAAATGATTGCGCCAGAGCGATCCCGATGTTTGAACAGGCGTCTAAACTTGATCCCCGCAACGGTACATTTTTGGGCGAACTCGCAGACTGTCAGGCAAGAGCCGGCAGACTAAGGGAGGCGGCTGTTACTTACGAGCAGGCGATAGCTCTCAATCCAAGAGCGGTCGATGAGCTCAAGGCGCTTGGCGATATCTACATGCAGGATAAAAAGCCCGATCAGGCTATGGCAATGTACCGCAGATTCCTTGAAAGGCAGCCTGACTCTTCAAGAATAGCTCAAATTGTGGGTGATCACGCTTTTGGCAGAAAGCAGTGGGCGGACGCGTTTAGATTTTTATCTATGGTTAAGGGAAATAATACTCCGGAGTTTCATTACCGCGTTGGTTTGAGCGCCATAGAGATCAAGAACAACAAGGCCGCGATTGAGTCGCTTGAGAGGTTCAGAACCGCTGCCCGCGCGGCTCCGGCCCGTACGCCGGTACCAAACCGGGAAGATGCGCTCAGACGTCTTGTGGCCGCTTATGAAGCTGAGAGAAATAACGCCAAAGCGGCGGAAGTGCTCGATGAATTGTTGAAACTTCCCAATTTCAGAGATCAGGATCTCGCTTTCAAACGGGGACAGCTTCTTGAGGCCGCCGGCGATACCGCTGCCGCGATAAGAGTTTTTGAGGCAAATACGTCTACTTATCCGCGGGATCACAGAAACTTTCTAAGAGCCGGTACTTTTTACGCCGATGCGCGCAGAGGTAAAAATCCTGCCAGAGCATTAACCATGTTTGAGAGAGCTGTCGCGATAAATGATACGATTTCACGCGCATGGTTTGAGATGGGTATGATTTACGGATCGCAGAGAAAAGACAAAGAGATGATGAACGCGTTTCAGAAGTTTATCTCTATTGAGTCAAGAAACCCCGACCCGATTCTTCGTGTCGGCGAGTATCTGCTTAACGTCCGCAAGATGCCCAATGAGGCGATGATGTTCCTTGAAATGGCAAACGCGCTAAGGCCCAATGACCCCAAAATCATGGCTCCGCTTGCTCAAGGGTACATTCAAACCGGACGCTCTA
The DNA here is from genome assembly GCA_009784115.1 of Chitinispirillia bacterium. Classification (GTDB taxonomy): domain Bacteria; phylum Fibrobacterota; class Chitinivibrionia; order Chitinivibrionales; family Chitinispirillaceae; genus WRCH01. Next base: position 6,131 of record WRCH01000016.1, on the reverse strand, counting down.
ACGATGCGATGCAGCTTTTGGAGAGGGTTGTGAGAGGCGCCCGCGGTACCCCGGTTGATATAGAGGTTCGCATTGCGCTGGCAGAAGTGTACCTTGAGATGGGCCGGTTTATGGATGCGGTGGTTGAATGGAAGGCGGTGGTCGACCAAAGAAGAGAGCCCGCTTTTCTTGTAAAGTACGCTACCGCGCTTCTTGGTGTGGGCGGAAACAGAAACGCTGAGGCGATGGGTATCGTTAACGAGGTTCTCGCAAGACAGCGTGAAAACGTAGAGGCTCTCATGCTGCGCGGAAGAATTCAAACCGCGATGCGCAATTTTGAAGACGCTATGGAGACGTATAAGAATGTAGGTTATATAAATCCTAACCACGCTCCCGCTCTTTATGAACGTGCGAATATATTCCTTATTCAGCAGAGGTTTGCGGAAGCGAAGAGCTTCTACGAACGCGCCTTGCGTATCGACAACAAGTACGCTCTCGCCGAGATGGGGCTTGCAAGAGTAGCCAAAGCTCAAAGAGACGAAAAGGAGTATAACAACCGTATGGAACGCGCCCGCAGGCTCGATCCGAACAACCGTGAGATACAGGAAGAGACAAGAAGAGGGTTTACCGGCAGATAACGATATTGGTTTTGTTTGATGATGGGGCTGTCTCGAAAGGGATAGCCCTGTCTCTATTTGAGGCGAACAATCTTCTTGATCTCAATCCACATCGTCAATATCATCAATATCAGGATTAAGCGACTCATCATCAGAAAAGAAAAGATCCCCAAGACTCATTGATGAAAGATGTACACCGGTATTCTTACGCGCTAACGCTTGCTTGTCAAGATCGAGAGCGTCGTCGCCTAAAATTTGCAATAGCGCGGAGTTAAAAAGTGTCTCTATATCGACATTAGCGTCTGAACCGCTCTCTTTGAGTTTGAGCGTGTAACGCATGATATTTATTCCATCACGCACCGAATAGGGCAGATCAAGACCGTGAGCTTTTTGCAGATATGTGACGCATAAGTCAAGAATCTGAGAACTTGAAAACGGGAGTGAGTAAGATAAAATTTTGAGTTCATCGTCTCTTGAAGGAAATGGGATTTTTATTCCCGGTTGTAAACGTGACATAATATAGTCAGGGATTTCAAAAGTTGATGAATCTTCATTCATTGTTACAGCCGCTCTAAAATTTTCGTGCGCGGTTACAGTTATCCCTGCCACAATTGATTCTACCATGCGCCTGTTGTCAAAAAGTCCGGCGAGTGACGCCCATGACTTTTCCGACATTCTGTTTCCTTCGTCAAGAATAGCGACGCCGCCCTTAATCGCCGCGGTAAGAAGCGGTGATGCGTGATACGCTATTTTTCCCTCTTGAGAGAGGACCGGGGTCACAAGCAGATCTTCAGGACGGGTGTCGGATGTACATTGCATTATGTAAACGTCCTGATTGCGCCTGCGGGCGGCGGCTATGGCAAGCGTTGTTTTGCCTATGCCGGGATGACCAATAACGCGCGGAGTAAGGGCGAAATCCGCTTTGTCAAGAACCATCCAGCACGCCAAAATTTGGCGCATCGGCTCGCTTTGGCCAATCCATTCAACAGGGGTAGAAACAGGATGAGCTAACATCAGCTCAACATTATCAATAACGATTTTATTCATAGTAGAATTGAGCTTTTGTTAAAATGCTTTTATGTCAAACAGTGCCGGATTCTCACGCTCTTCCCAAAGGTATCTTGATTTATCCGCCCACTTTTCTATACAGACGGTATTGAGCGACGGCTTTGTTTTCATCTCTTCATGGCGCTCATTTATAAGTTTAGAATACATCGTGAGATAAGAGTTGGCGGCGTTGAGATCCCCAAGCCTGATCTTTAACGCGATAATAAGATAGAGGCTCTGCATCTCCAAATCTTCAGCAGGGCAATTTGATTTGCGGAACGCTTCCTCAAAATATTGAAGCGCGTCTGTTAGATTTTCGGTATCATCAACCTTTGTACTCTTTTTTAAGTGAGCTATCTTTAACGAATAAGAACCGAGTTTAAAGTAAGAGTAAGGCTGATCCGACCACGCCTCAGCCTGCGCGCGCGCTATCGCGAGTCTGTAGCTGTCAATAACATTGGATACTTTTCGGGGCTTTTTGAAATAATTGTCAAACTTTGACAAAGGACTCAAAAGCATTTTGCGCTCATCTGTTTTCTCCCGCAGCATTGAGAGAATATTGGAAGTAAGCTGAGACTTATCTTCCCCTTTTCCTGTAACGGAAGGGTAGTTAAAATCCTTTTTGTCAGGAGACGCAAAAAGACACTGCGGACAAACAGTAACCATGTGACGTGTATAATCGGCTGTTTGGTAACCTTTCGCGCCGGAATACATGGGAACAAGAAACACCGTGCGCTGTTCCTGCTGGCTTTTTGCGCGAAGCTCATATCTTACAATTTTATTGAGACCGCAAACCGGACAGTTTACAAGTGTTTCAAATATCGGATCTTCTCCGTCTTCAACCGGCTCGTCCGGTTCCTCCGGAACGCCGCGTATTCCCTCTTTTATCTCTCTAATGTGCTTGGGATTTATGGTAAAACCAAAACGATGGATATACTCATTTACAAGATTCACATCCTTCATCAAGATAAGCAGCCTTCTCTTTACTTCTGTTTCTTCTTCAGGACTCATAAATACGGAAAAACCCCTCTTTTGAAAACCTTCAACTATACTTCAATAAATAAATATAAATTTTTTCGAGCTTCGCGAACATATTTCAGCAATTTTTTTAACATTTTTTTATTTTCGCGCCGTGAAATATTTCACAGTGCCGGTGTATAAAAAAAGTTTTTTGGCGGATTGATAAAAAACAGTTGCTTTTATGATGCACAGATGCTATATTTAATTGTGAAATCTTTCACATGGGAGATCTTGTGATTAAAAAAATTCCACTTCCCGCAGTATCAAGGCTAAGCGCAATTTATCGCCTGCTTTGCGATTTATCGGCTCAGGGGGTGGAATTTGTCTCATCCGCCGCTCTTGGGGAGATGCTTGGAGTGGGGGCGCACAATATCCGCAAGGATGTAAGTTACCTTTTGGAAACAGACGGGGCAAGCGCAAAAAACGGCTACGACGTTGAGCGTCTTAAGGGGCAGATTTCACGCGCGCTTGGGTTTGATACGGAGTTCAAAGCTTGCGTTGTGGGACTTGGAAAACTGGGGCTTGCGATTTTGCGCAACGAACTTTTTTTTAATGATAAGATGCGTGTTGTGGCAGGTTTTGACTCCAATATAAATCTTGTAGAAACTATAAAAGTTGATATTGACGTTTACCCGTCTTTTGATATTACGGAAACAGTGAAGCGTCTTGATGTGAAACTTGCAATTCTCACCGTTCCTCAGCAATTCGCGCAGGAGTGCGCAAACCGGCTTGTACAGGGAGGAATAAAGGGGATTGTAAATTTTACCTCTGTTGTAATAAAAACAGAGCCGTTTGTTAAGGTCAGAAATGTTGACTTAACCAGTGAACTTAGAATTTTATCGGCGCTTGTTTCTTTGGATGAAAACAGTAATTTAACATAATACATTTTTAATTCAAAATAATTTCCAATTTACTAAGGAGGTTTTATCATGGCAAGAGTATTTAATTTTTCCGCAGGTCCGGCAATGATGCCGGAAGAGGTGTTAAAAATCGCGGCAGGCGAGATGCTTGACTATCAGAACACAGGAACATCTGTGATGGAGATGAGCCACCGCTCAAACGCGTTTATCGCGATTGCGTCCGATGCAGAAAAACTTCTGCGTGAACTTATGGATATTCCCGCAAACTACAAAGTTCTCTTCCTTCAAGGCGGAGCGTCTACACAGTTTGCAATGGTTCCGCTTAACTTAATGGGAGAAAACGGAAAAGCGGATTATGTCAACACCGGCATGTGGTCTAAAAAAGCGATAGGCGAAGCGAAAAAATACGGCAAGGTAAATGTCGTCGCAACATCCGACGATAAAAATTTCAACTACATCCCTGCGCTTAAAAAAGAGATGTTCGACCCGCAGGCGGCTTACGTTCATATCACGCCGAATAACACTATTTTCGGCACCCGCTTCAACTCACTTCCCGACACCGGAGATATTCCGCTTGTCGCAGATATGTCTTCATGTATTCTTTCAGAAGCGTATGATGTGAGCAAATTCGGCATTATCTACGCTGGAGCGCAAAAAAATATCGGCCCCGCCGGAGTAACAATCGTTATCATCCGCGAAGACCTTTTAGGCCGCGAGCTTCCGATTACTCCAACAATGCTTGGATACAAGGTTCACGTAGAAAATGAATCTATGTATAACACTCCGCCGTGTTACTCTTTGTATATCGCTAAACTTGTTTTTGAGTGGCTCAAAAACAAGGGCGGAGTAAAGGCGATGCAGAAAATCAACGAGGATAAAGCCGCGATACTCTACAATTTCCTTGACAGCTCCAAACTGTTTAAAGGCACTGTTGAAAAAGAGTTCCGTTCACTTATGAACGTTCCGTTTGTGTTGCCGGCAGAGGACCTCAACAGCGCCTTTATAAAACAAGCGACAGCCGCAGGTTTCATAAACCTGAAAGGCCACCGCTCCGTTGGCGGCATGAGAGCAAGCATCTACAACGCAATGCCTGTTGAGGGTGTACAGAAGCTTGTTGACTTTATGAAAAAATTCGAGAGTGAAAATAGCTAATAGATGATACGTTGTAAGGGCGGGGTTTACCCCCGCCCGCTTTTGATATAACCCATAAAACAAGGAGATCTAACTAAAAATGTACAAGATTCAAACGCTTAACAAAATCAGCAACTTCGGATTAGAGCTTTTCCCGCGTGACAATTATGAGATCGCTTCCGAAATTGTCAATCCCGATGCAATTATAGTAAGAAGTTTTAAAATGGACGAAATGGAAATTCCAAAATCTGTGCAATCCATAGCGCGCGCGGGAGCCGGAGTAAATAATATCCCTGTAGACAAATGCACCGAAAAAGGAATCGTCGTTTTTAACACCCCGGGCGCAAACGCAAACGGCGTCAAGGAGCTTGTGCTTGCCGGTTTATTTGTCTCTTCAAGACGTTTGATCCCCGGACTTATGTGGGCCAAAAGTCTTATCGGTAAAGCTGACGAAGTTCCCAAGCTTGTAGAAAAAGGCAAGAGCGACTTTGTCGGCCCTGAAATAAAAGGTAAAACAATCGGCGTTATAGGCTTGGGCGCGATTGGCGTTATGGTAGCTAATGACTGCGTTGCGCTTGGGATGAAAGTTATAGGCTACGATCCTTTCATATCCGTTGAAGCGGCATGGAAATTGTCAAGCAGCGTAAAACGCGCTAACGGAATCGAAAGCCTGCTTGCGGAATGCGACTATATCTCTTTGCATGTACCTCTCAGCGATAAGACAAAGGGCATTATAAACAAAGAGCGATTCGCTATTATGAAAAAAGGCGTTAGAATTCTAAACTTCTCCCGCGGCGGCCTTGTAAACAATAACGATCTCGTCGAAGCGCTCAACGACGGAACGGTAAGCATCTACGTAACCGATTTCCCCGATGAAAATCTTTTGAAGCAGGAAAAAGTTATAGCGTTCCCTCACCTTGGAGCTTCAACCCCCGAGGCTGAAGACAACTGCGCTATAATGGCTGTAAATCAAACAAAAGATTACCTTGAACGCGGCAATATAAAAAATTCCGTGAACTTTCCTGATTGTGATCTTGATTTCCGCAGTCAGACGCGCCTTGTCATAGCGAATAAAAATGTTCCCAATATGATCAGCCAGATTACAACTCTGCTGGCAGCTGAGAAAATTAACGTCTCTGATATGTTAAACAAGCATAAGGGAGAAGCTGCCTATAACATTATTGATGTTGACGGAGATGTCGGAGAGGATACTCTAACAAAAATCCGCGCGATTGATGGTGTTATTATGGCGCGGATCATCAAGAACAAATCGGAATAATAGCAATAATCAGGGGGCGGACATATATGTCCGCCCCCTTGTTTGCACTGCGCATCCACTATTAAACACTAATTCGTCGATCCTTAAAAACAGATTTTTATTATCCAACATTTACTATACATTATGTCCGATGTAAATGTGTGTGATACGTTTCTGAACATGTTTTCAAAAAAGACAAAAAACTTCCGCATCCATTTG
>WRCH01000015.1 GCA_009784115.1 Chitinispirillia bacterium | reverse complement strand
TCATAATAATAAAAATCCTTTCTTAAAATTCACATACCGGCACAGTGCAAACGCGTGCCGTACATCGGTATGTTATAAAATAATATCAGGCACGTCCGCTGCCAAATTTTCCAAAATTGCGCTAAAAAATAAAAAATCTTGTGTTTTCACACTCCATTATTTATTATTATATAATTATTATATACTTAACAATTATAATTCATGTGTATACTTAACTAACATCAGGGGAACATAATGGACGTATCGTATGCCAATCCTTTCATAGTGTCAACGATAGAAACATTTAAAAAAATGCTCAATATAGAGGGCAAAACCGGTAAATTATCTTTAAAATCAAACTCCGCCTATACCTATGACGTCTCCGGCGTTATCGGTCTCTCCGGAGAGGCTCAGGGCGCTATCTGTTTGAGTTTTCCAAAAGAGGTCGCTCTCAAAGCGGTATCCGCGCTGCTTGGTATGGAAATAAAGGAGATGGGGCCTGATGTCTCAGACGGTATCGGAGAATTAGTAAACATCGTAGCCGGTAACGCAAAGCAGTATCTTACAAAGTACAGCCTTTCCATCTCTCTTCCTAAAGTCATTATCGGCAAAGATCTCCAGCTCGCACCCACAAAAGGCGTGCCCACTCTCGTGGTGCCGTTTATCTCATCTTTGGGTGAATTTGCGATAGAGATTTCGCTTAAGACTCCTGAGACGAAATAGTTTTTTGACAAATCATCAAAGCGGATCTCTAAAAATGAATCGCCCACCCCTCCGACGCACGCGCGGCCTCCATCACAACCTCTGATAGTGTTGGATGAGCGTGTATCATAGCGGCAATATCCGCGGGCAGGAGCTCCGCGTTTCTTGCAAGCAGAAATTCGTGGATAAGCTCCGTTGCGCATCCGCCAATTATATGTACGCCTATAATTTCTTTTGTTGATGGGTCCGTCATTATTTTGGCTAAACCCTCGCTCTCCTCAATAGCTACCGCTTTGCCTGCGCCTCTGTAGGGGAATGTTGCTTTATTGAACGCAATGCCTTTAGCAGCCGCCTGTTCTTCTGTCAATCCAAAAGACGCCACCTGAGGTTCGCAGTAAACTCCGGATGGTATTTCTGATGGATTAATACCCGGATGCGAAGGATTATGTCCCGCAATATGTTCAGCAGCGATCTCACCCTCTTTTGAAGCTACGTGGGCAAGGAGCGGGGTCTTTACAATATCGCCAATTGCATAGACCGATTTTACAGACGTTTCATTGTAATCACCAACGTCAACAAAACCATGTTTGTCAACTTTCACACCGATCTCTTCCAACCCGATATTGCCGCTGTTAGGAACGCGTCCTGTTACCGTGAGTACCTTTTCAACAGAGATAATTGTTTGTTCACCGGATTGATTTTCAAGAGTTACTTCTACAGAATCGCCGGTTGATTTTTGTGATAGCGCTTTTGTGGACGCGTAGATTTTTATCCCGCGTTTTTTAAATGAGCGGTTAAGTATGGCGGTGATCTCTCCGTCTTCCATCGGTAAAATCCGCTCCATCATTTCTACAAGATGTACCTCTACGCCAAAAGCGTTAAATATATGCGCGAACTCAGACCCTATTGCTCCGCTGCCTAAAATCAATACAGATTGCGGGAGTTTTTTTAACATTAGAGCATGGTCGGATGAGAGTATGCGTTCACCATCGAACTCAAATCCTGTGAGCTCTCTTGGCCTTGATCCGGTTGCAACAATAATAGCTTTTGCGCTGATTTTGCGGTCATCATCAATAATTATTTCATGATCGGATGATAAACGCGCGGTTCCTGTAATCACCTCAACGTTGTTTTTTTTGAGAAGATAGGAAACACCTTTGGAGAGAGTATCGGCAGCTTTACGGGAGGCATTAAATATGTTTTCATAGTTAAAGCCTGATTCGTCAACCTTAACGCCCATTGCTGTAAGTTTTGACCGTGAGCGGAAAACTTCAGCTTGACTTATGATAGACTTGGATGGAATACAGCCTATGTTAAGACAGACGCCGCCGATTTTATCTTTCTCAACAAGCGCAACTTTCTGTTTAAGTTGACTGGCGCGTATCGCCGCTACATAACCGCCCGGGCCTGAGCCTATTACAACAACATCATAATCGTAAGTTGAAGACATATTTAATACTCCTGTTTAATTGGTCAAATATTTTATTAGTTGACAATGGTTATATAATGACGTTATCCCTTCGCCGGATCTTTTTAAACAAAATCGGCCTCAAAGTATCAACAATTGACGAGAGAGATGTATATGAGTTAATAGCATAGTATTGATACCACCCGCAGTTTCTTTTGCACACATTCATTTTTTTACGGTAAAGATGAGCTTCTTTTGAAGCGAGCCATTCGTTCAAATCGGTCACGCACAGATCCGGCCCTTTTTCACCCAAGATATGGCACGGATAATAGAGTCTTCCATCCGGAGCGATAATAACCGAAGCGCTTGAACAGCGCCCTCTGCGGTATGCGTCAAAAAATCCTGAAGGTGTATGGATTGTATTTGGGTAAAATTTTCGCAAAATTTTTATTTTACGTTCAAGACGATTCATATCGGGAAAACAGTTTTTAGCGTTATCCATTTTCGCCGCCGGGATAATAACTATATTCGCGCCTGACTCATAACACTGCCTTACCTTTTCATCAAGATCAGCGATTGTATCCTGTGTGACAACTGTTTGTACGGATAGACTTGTCGGAAGAGCGTTTAACTTTGGCAGTATATCAAAAAGATCAAGATTATCATGCCCCTCGTCAATTGACACATGCAAAAAATCTATATAACGGGCATAGCGTTCAAAGGGGTAGTCTATTATGTTTTTAACGCTTGTAGTAAAGAGCAGATAAAATTTACATTTGCGGGCGTAGGCAAGAAGCTCTTCGATATCGGGACGCAGAAGCGGCTCTCCGCCCTCAAAACTTGTCATTAAAACAGATGATCGTGATAAATTTCTCAGTATCGCTTTTATATCCGCGGTTGACAAATCGTCACACTTGTCATTTTTGACATTACAGAACGGACAGCCAAAGTGGCATTTTGCCGTCAGCTTAAAAGATGCGTAAAACGGAAATATCGGTTTTGCGGCTATTACGTTACTCAATAAACCCTTTACGGTTGGTAAATAGGCGCCGGGTGTTAGAAGACGCAAAACATCTCTCCTTTCAGTGATGATAATCAACAATTTAAATAATTGATTGAAATTAAAAAATATGTTCTGCGGTGAGCATAGTTGTTTATAATGTTACGTTATGGTCGGCGATCATATATATTATCATAAACAGGGTCTGCCTCAAAAGCAGATTTTTTCCTGCGCCCCTTTAGGGGAGCGAAGACTGCAGCGGTAGGTTTTAGCCCGCCGCGTTTTGGAAATATCCTTAATATAAATAAAAAAAGGGGCGGTTGAAATGGCATCAAATGTAGATGATCTCACGATCAGTTATGAAGAAGAAGGGGTTCTTGTAGTAAAGGAACTTGATAAGGTAATTCTTTCAAAAGGTTCATGGGCAACCGTTTTGTTTCGGTATCAGCAGTGGGAAAAGGCCAAGGAGGACTACGGTCAGGACCGTTATTCAATCCGCCGATACCGCAAGATGGATGATGAATACCGTCAGCAGGCTAAATTTAATATATCAAGCAAAGAGCAGGCTGTAAAAATTATTGAAGCTCTGCAAAAATGGACGAAAGAAGATTGACATTATAGAAAGATTGCCGTTTTAAAGGTATAGACAAGGCATACCTTGTCTATACAAGAGATGGTATAAAGTATACCGTCTCTATACAAAGGATTGAGGGCGTCTCTTCTCGAAACAGCCCTCTTATTTATAAAAATTGATATATTGGCATTGAGTTTACTTCTGCCAATAAGTATATTTTGTCTCCCAATTAATTTTCTCGGCAGCATCTCTCATTGTTTTCGGGTTTTGTTTAGGGCACTTTCTCATTTTTCAATTATAATTCTCATATCACGTTTTGGCGCGGATTTTTTCTGTTTACAGTTTAAAATGAGCTGAAAATTGGTATATTTGCGAAAATAAAGAGATTTGGTTATAAACGCATCTCTTTGCGAAATAACCGTTTATATCTTGAAGAAAGAGGATACGCACAAAATGAGCAGTTCTCCAAGCTCAGTGCCGATATCTTTTTACGGAGATGTTTCTTTATCTAATAATGACGGCGAGATCCTGTCATCTGTGGGCAAAGAGACGCTCATTGATATCGCGAGAGATGCTATTGAGTTGCTTGATATATCAGTTTCAATAATCGAAAAAGACGGCAGCTATGCGTTGCTTACCGTCAGTTCTCCGTGGTGCCGCTTGCTCGATGAGCACTCTCGAAAAATGTGCGGAAACATTTCAAATAAAGAAGCTATGAGCTGCGGGGGATGGATTTGTCATGAATTAAGACATAGTACGGCAAGAAAGTGTATGGAATCAGCTTCTCCGATAGAGTCGCGTTGTCACGCGGGGGTGGAGTATTTTGCAATCCCAATCAGAGCGGAGGCAGAGGTAATTGGGGCAATGGTGGTTGGGATTGGAAATATTTTGAATGATCCTCGTGAAATAATGAAGACAGCTGAACTCTATGGAATTGATTATTCTGAACTTATGGAGATTTCACGCAAGTCCCAGCCGCACCATCAACCAACAATTGAGATGACTAAAAGAAGGCTTTTTCTCAGCGCCAGCATGATAAGTACTATAGTAGAAAACAAACGGGCAAAAAAGGAGATAAAACATCAGCAGCTCGAACAGCAGCTTATAGCTAACAGACATGAAATGAAGCTCTTAGGGCAATTTATATCCGGCGTAGCCCATGAGGTACGCAACCCATTAAATGGTATACTTGCCATAACGGAAGCTCTAAACGCCGAACTTGGTGAAGATGGGGATTATGAAGTTTATATAAATCATATCCGCGATCAGGTTTCACGGCTTTCTGATTTAATGCGTGATATTTTAAATTTCGGTAAACCAATTGAAAACGCCAACCTTGAGCCTGTTTCCGTATCAAGTGTGGTTACTGATGCGTTGCAAACATGGAAAACTTCATCTGTATATGGAGGGCGCAGAGTAATTTTTAACAAAAAAATCGAAAGCTACGATGGAATTGTAAACGCAGACAGAAACAGGCTCCAGCAGGTATTTATCAACCTTTTAGAAAACGCCTGCAACCATAGCGGTGAAGAGTCCGAGGTAACCATTTCTTTACAGGAAGGGCCTCGTATACAAATAATGGATGAGGGCAGCGGTATAAAAGAGGAAAATCTTCATAAGTTGTTTAAACCATTTTTTACTACCCGAAAGGGAGGCACAGGGCTTGGGCTTGGAATTGTAAAACAGATCATTCAAAACCACGGCGGAGATGTGAAACTCTACAATAACTCTGAGAAACCCGGCTGTACGGTGGAGATATCTCTGCCGGAATATAAGGTTTTAAATGATACAGTATCTATATAGAAAAATAACCCAAACTTTATGTTTGGCGCATCTTATTTTTAGAAATTAGTTTTTATTTGATTTGATAACATATTTTTGTATTCTCCTCACCCCTTTAGGGGTACAACATCGGTAACCCCGGGTTTTAACCCGGGGGGCGGGTGAGTGGGGAGATAGACAACCTAAGGAGCAAAAGAAATGGCAAAAAAAGCACCAGCTGCCCCGGCAAGCGAACAAAACAGCAGCAAACAGCGCAACGCAGCTGTTGAACAGGCGTTAAGCCAAATAGAAAAACAGCACGGCAAAGGTTCCATAATGCGGCTTGGCACCGGAAATTTACAGGCGGATATACCTGTGATTCCCACAGGGTCTATCTCTCTTGACAATGCTCTTGGAGTAGGTGGATTTCCTAAAGGACGTATAGTAGAAATTTACGGGCCGGAGTCTTCGGGAAAAACCACATTGGCTCTTCACGCCATAGCTAACGCTCAGCGTCAGGGCGGTATCGCCGTACTCATTGACGCAGAGTACGCTTTTGACGCGGCATACGCAAAAAGTCTTGGCGTTGACATAGACAATCTGCTCGTCTCTCAGCCCGACACAGGAGAACAGGCGCTTGAAATAGCAGACACTCTCGTACGCAGCGGAGCGATTGATCTTATCGTAGTAGACAGCGTAGCCGCGCTTGTGCCAGCCGCTGAAATTGAGGGCGAAATGGGAGACAGCCACGTAGGTTTACAGGCGCGTCTTATGTCTCAGGCTCTGCGCAAATTAACCGGCATACTCTCCAAATCAAAAACATGTCTCATCTTTATCAACCAGTTACGTATGAAAATTGGTGTGATGTTTGGAAATCCCGAAACAACAACAGGCGGTAACGCTCTTAAGTTTTATTCATCCGTACGTATTGACATCCGCAGAATAGCCGCTATAAAAGACGGCGAAAATGTTATAGGAAACCGCACCCGCGCAAAAGTTGTCAAAAACAAAGTAGCTCCCCCGTTTCAGGAATCGGAGTTTGACATTTTGTACGGAAAAGGGATCTCCTTTGAAGGCGATGTTCTTGATTTGGGCGTAGAGATGAACATAGTAGAAAAAAGCGGAGCGTGGTTCGCTTACGAGGGAGAGCGTTTGGGTCAGGGCAGAGAAAAAGCGCGCGAGTTTTTAAAAGAGAACCGCGATATCTTAAGTAAAATAGAGACAAAAGTAAGAGAAAAAGCGGCGGCAAAAAGGCGCGGCGATGTTTCGGTGTCTGTTGATACGGAGGAACCGGAGGAGGAGTTGGCGTAGTTGATGCAGAACGCTAAATAGAACTTGTTTGGTCTTTTGTGCTGGATTATAAAAATGACGCCAATCCATACGAGGAAAGGCGAGAAAATATTTTGTTATGGAGGAGGGCGAGTATCTCTGCCCGTCCCTTTGCTTCACCTCTTGCCTCAGCAGTAAGCAGGTCAGAAATCCTGTCTGTCTCTGCCATTCGCCGACTTCTCAAACGGGCACGCTCGTGTTCGTCTTTGCTTATTTCCATTAATACTTTAGCGGCCATCCCTATCCCCTTATTCTTATTGATAACGCTATTTATCAAACCTCTGTACTTTGGATCCGGCGCATATTTGAAAAACAGCGACCATTCTTCAAGCAATGCCCTCTGCATCAGGATGCGTGAGCAACGTTTTAAATATGTGATCATGGGACGGCTCTAAAATGTCTGCGTCTGCCGGTATTTCAGCCATTGGCTTCATTAGTATATATGATTTCGAGAATTTCTGCAAGATTATTTTAAACTTAAAAAGTAAAACGAAAAACAAATCTGAAATTATGAGATTTGAGATGACGAAACAATTATGTGTAAAAATGGGAAAATGAGATTGAAAATGAGAAATTTGGAATGTAAACTCAGGCGAAACTTACTTGCTTAGATATAAAATAAATATAACTGTTCAGTATGGAGCGGGTCAAGATGGCGGATGCGCCACGATTACGATTATGGCGGCTCTCAATTGCAATGTACCGGTCTATATCAAAATCGGCAGCTGCCAGCTGCCAATTTTAGAACTTTGTAATAAATACTGTTAATTCCTGCTGCCCGCTATTTATTTTCTATACTCTATATTAATATTAATTATAAACCGGCCTGAAAAGCAGAGGGCATTTTGATAGTTTGTACACTTTTTAATCCTGCTGTAGATGTAATTTACCGGGCGGATGGTTTTGAACACGGAACAACGCTTCTTGATACCCCCTCTTCTGTGATTCCGTCCGGCAAGGGGCTGAATGTAGCGCGTGTTATTGCTACTCTTGGTGAAGAGACAGCAGTCGCGGGGCTTATCCCTCAAAATGATATGCGCAAGTTTACTACGTTTATTGAGGATTGCAGGATTACGCCTTTTTTATATGAGGTTGAAGGAAACGCGCGTGTAAACATTACGCTTCATGATAAACAGCGCAATTGCGTTACGCACATCAACAGCGCGTCAGCGCCGCTTCCTGTTAGAATTCAGGATGAGTTTTTACAGTTTGTTGATAAACACATACAAAACGGCAGCAGCTGGTGCTTCAGCGGAAGTATACCTCCCGGCTTTCATAATGATGTTTATTTGCACGCGATAAATATGTGTAAAGACAAAGGCGCAAACGCTCTTCTTGACACAAGAGGCATAGCTCTTAAGATGGGCGCGCGGGCAAGACCGCAGATACTTAAACCAAATCAAAACGAACTGCAGGAGTTCTTTGGTGAGAAAGAGATAAAGGGTGTGCATCATTTGGCATTGTGCGCCAAAAGATTTATTGACATGGGCATCGCTTATGTTTTTGTTTCACTTGGAGTGGATGGTATGATAGCAATCCACGGAAACGATTGCCTTTTGTGCTCGCCTCCCGATGTAAAAACTGTTGATACTGTAGGATGCGGCGACGCGCTTGCGGCAGGGATTTTAGTTGCGCAGAGGAGAAACTTTTCATTTATTGAAACTTGTCGTTTGGCAATCGCGTGCGGTACATCAAAAAGTATGCACGAGGGCCCGGGAATCGTTACACGCGATGAAGTATGGCAATTAATGGAAGATGTAAAAATAACAGCAATTTGAAAGGCTTGGTCAATTAAATGAAGACAAAACGAATTTTAGTTACCGGCGGAGCGGGTTTTTTAGGATCGCATCTGTGTGATCGTCTAACAGAACAGGGGCATGACGTTATCTGTCTTGACAACTACTTCACAGGCCGCAAAAAAAACGTTGAACATCTGATGGGGCTTAAAAATTTCGAGCTTATGCGTCATGACGTCGCTTTACCTATATATTTGGAAGTTGACCAAATCTATAATTTAGCCTGCCCCGCTTCACCGGTTCACTATCAATATAACGCGGTTAAAACGATTAAAACGTCTGTACTGGGAGCGATCAACGTGCTGGGACTTGCAAAGCGGGTGAAAGCGCGCGTACTGCAGGCTTCCACATCAGAGGTTTACGGCGACCCTCATGAGCATCCGCAAAAAGAGAGCTATTGGGGAAATGTCAATCCTATAGGTTTACGGTCATGTTATGATGAGGGTAAAAGAGTCGCCGAGACACTGTTTTTTGATTACCACCGTATGAACAGTGTTGACATAAGAGTCATACGTATTTTTAATACCTACGGCCCGCGCATGCACCCTAACGATGGCCGCGTTGTGTCGAACTTTATTGTTCAGGCGCTTAAGGGGAATGATATTACAATTTACGGAGACGGCGCGCAGACACGGTCATTCTGCTTTGCGGATGATCTTATTGAGGGGATGATGCGGCTGATGAATACTGAAAATATCACAGGCCCTGTAAATGTGGGTAATCCGGGTGAGTTTACAATTAAGCAACTCGCTGAAGAGGTTATCACGCTTACGGGAAGTAAATCTAAGATTATCTATAAGCCGCTTCCGTCTGATGATCCAAGACAGCGCAAGCCTGATATATGTTTGGCAAAAGAGAAATTGGGATGGGAGCCTGTGGTTCCTCTTAAGGTTGGATTAGTCAAAACAATTGAATATTTTAAAGATAATTTGGAATAACATCGGATAACAGTATAGTTAGTTGTATTAACATATATTATATAATAAGGATAACAGTTAAAAATGTTTGACAAGTTAAAACCCGGATTTAACGCTTTTTTGAGACCGGCGATGAAATTTTTTGCCCGTCTTGGAGTTCATCCTAACCATATCACTATTTTGGGAGTTATACTTTTTGCGGGCTCAGGTTTTTTAACCGCTCTTGGCCTTGATTACTGGCTCTATGCTTTTGCTCTTTTGGTAATCGGTTCGTTTATGGATGGGATTGACGGACAGCTTGCGCGTGAGTACGGGAAAAAGAGTTTGTTTGGTTCTATTCTCGACTCAAGCTGTGATAGAATCACGGAGATTCTTTTTTTGGCAGGTCTTCTTGTATTTTATATGAATGATCCTGAACTGCGTACATGGGGAGTGTATCTGTGTTATACGACTCTCGCGGGTTCTGTGATGGTAAGTTATGTAAAGGCGTGCTGCGACGGGATTGGGATCAAGTGCTCAAGAGGATTTATGCAGCGCCCGGAAAGACTCTTTCTTTTTGGTACCGGCCTTGTGTTTGGCCCTGTGGCGATGTTGTGGATTATCGGTATAATATCTCTGCTTAGTATAGTAACCGCAATGGAGAGGCTTATCAGCTCGGCAATACAGTGTAAGCGTAAAACTGAAATTTCGGAAGGTTCATCATGTCAGAAAAAGTAATAATAATAGGTTCGGGCCCAGCGGGGCTTACTGCCGCGATCTACGCATCGCGCGCTAATATGAAGCCTCTGCTTTTTGAGGGATTTCAGGATGGAGGAATTCCCGGCGGTCAGCTTATGATAACAAGTTTGGTTGAGAATTTCCCCGGCTTTCCCGAGGGTATTATGGGGCCTTCTCTCATGTCAAATATGCGCGAACAGGCGGTTAATTTAGGCGCCCGTCTCATAATGGAAGATGTTATTTCTGTAAAACTTGATGTTCGTCCATTTACTGTAATCTCATCAAGTGAAGAGACTTATACTGCCGGCGCGTTGATAATTGCGACAGGCGCACTTGCCAAGAGACTTCCTCTTGACAGTGAAAAGAGATTGTGGGGCAGGGGGATCTCCGCATGCGCGGTTTGTGACGGAGCGCTGCCGGTATTTAGAAATAATCCGCTCGCTGTAATCGGCGGGGGGGACACCGCGGTGGAAGAAGCTCTGCACCTTACTCAATTCGCGTCAAAAGTATATTTGATTCACCGCAGAGATGAATTGCGTGCAAGTAAAATTATGCAGGAGCGAATTCTTAATCATCCCAAGGTAGAGATCCTGTGGAATAAAACGGTTGAAGAGTTTATTGGTGATAAATCGTTATCAGCTTTACGTTTGCGTGATACTGTTACAGGCGAGCTTTCTGAAATCACGGCGGCGGGAGCGTTTGAGGCCATTGGCCATCAGCCAAATACAGCTTTTCTAAAAGATCAGCTTGAATTGGATTCACAGGGATATATTATTACAAAGTCAAGCTCTACGGCAACATCCAAAGATGGCGTGTTTGCCGCGGGAGATGTTCAGGATACAAAATACCGTCAGGCAATTACAGCGGCGGCAAGTGGTTGTCAAGCCGTAATTGATACTGAACATTTTTTAAATTTTCTATCTTGATTTTTGGCAGGAAAGAGGGGGCGGCTTTCCCTTTTTTTATTAAAATCATATTTTTTCTCACAATATTATCCCCGCAAAAAACGTACTTTTCTTCAAAAATCAATACAAAAAATATCATTTTTTTTGATATATACTGAGTAACGGCATAAATCTACACCGCACCGCACGCAACTGCACGTAGGGCCGGCTCTGTTGCTTAGCGGCACAGTGTAGATTTATGCCGTGAAGCGGTATATAAAAAAAATTAAAAAAACTTTAAAAAAAACTTGACAATGATGTGGAAAATTCATTATTATTCATCTTCATACTATAATATGGAAACCGGTAACTTAATTGAAAAAAGTTTTAGGAGGTAGTAACGTGATTCTTGATGAACAGTTTGACGCCGATGAGATTCTGCGTGATGTAGATGAAAGATACGTTGACGAAGGCACAGAGCTTGAAGAGGAGATGCGCGAACTCAACTTTGGCAATATGTACGACGAGAACGCCAACTTCAGTGATATGGCGGGTGATCTTGATACTACGGAAGATCTTTGGGAATAACTTGCCGTATACACTATAGGGGAAATCCCCTATGCTTAAGATTGGTTGATTGATCCATGAGCAGCAGAGACACCGTATATTTTATATCAGACGCCCACTTCGGTATTGGCACGAAATCTCCCGATTACAGGGTGGAGCTGTTTAAGGATCTAACGGCGCAGATGTGTGAACGCGCGACGGATCTGTTCATTGTGGGTGATCTGTTTGATTTTTGGATTGAGTACCGCTTCGCCATTCGTCCAGACTACTTTCCTATTTTGCATGAACTTCGCCGTTTGGTTGAGGCCGGTGTAAAAGTACATTACTTAGCCGGCAATCACGACTTTGCGTTCGGCCCTTTTTTAAAAAAGACGATTGGTATCTCTATTTATAATGACACTCTTCAACTTGAACTGCAGGGCAGGAAAGTTCATCTCTGCCACGGGGATGGTATTTTAAGGCATGATGTGAGCTACAGAATCTCGAAAATATTTTTACGCAATAAGCTGCTTCAAAAACTTTACAAAATTATTCATCCCGATATCGGCGTGGCTTTCGGTATCTACTGCTCAAAATCTCACAGAAAATATTCAGAGCTTCGCCGGACTCCCGAAATCATAGAAAAGTACCGCCGCGCCGCGCGTAAGAGAATGAAACAAAAAGCGTGCGATCTTGTGGTTTTTGGTCATACCCACTATGGAGAAATCCACAAGTTTGACGAAGGCGAATATTGCAATACCGGCGCGTGGATGAATCACTACAACTATGCTGTGCTGCGTGACGGTAATATAGAACTGAAAAGTTTTCTAACTGATAAACAATAAAAATCTATCTTGAAAAATGCGGCAGAAGTGCGTCATACGTTTCGCTTAACGCTTGCGAGATCACTTTTGTTTCACCGGTCACCGGCATAAAATTGGTGTCGCCGTTCCAGCGGGGGACTATGTGCAGATGGATGTGCTGATCGATACCAGCTCCCGCGTTGCGCCCGATGTTCATCCCTGCGTTGAATCCTTCGGGATTCATTACTGCCGTAAGAACTCTTTTACTCAAGGTTAAAAGCTCCCACATCTCATCGGATGTCTCTTTGTCAATATCGAGGATGTCGGATGTGTGCTTGTAGGGAATTATCATCAGGTGACCGTTGTTGTACGGGAAAAGATTCATCAGCACGAAAGATTTCTGTCCCCTGAAAAGAAGAAGATTTTCCCTGTCATTAGTTTGCGCCGGTTTTGTACAGAAGATACAACCTTCTTCCTCTTTCTTGACGCCTTTTATGTAAGTCATCCTCCACGGAGCCCAAAGCCGTTCCATTTTACACCCCTCCTCTGTGAATAAGATTTGGGAAAAAGGTGAGGCATACGAGGCTTATGATAGAGGCCGCTATACAGTAGTACGCGAAGTAGTGGAGCTTGCCTTTTTTGATAAATGATAATAAAAACTTTAAAGCTACAATGCCAACCACAAAACTTGCGATGAATCCCGCGATCATGTCTGCCGAAAAGAGTGCTTTAAATGATTCGACATGCCGCGCCTCCAAAAGCGCACTCCCAAAAATTGCCGGTAACGCAAGCATAAAGGAGAAGCGCCCCGCTTCGGTGCGTGAGACGCCCACAAGCAGCGCTATCGCAATCGTTGACCCGCTGCGGGATATCCCCGGGGTGATGGCGACGGCTTGCATGGCGCCGATGGCTAAGACTTTTACAAGCGTCAGCTTCCCGTCAAAAATACTGCTGCCCTTTTTTATCAGCGTGAGGAAAAGCAGTCCGGCGGTAACAAGCAGCATGAACGACGCGAGATACGCCGGCATCAAAGTTCCGCCGGAAGTATCAAACAGTACGTTGATATACTTCTTAAAAAATATCCCCACAAACGCCGCCGGCATCGTCGCGAGAATCACATATCCCGAATAAGTCAGCGAATCCTTTCTGACAAGCGTGTCTTTCGATACGCATCCGGTTATAATGCCGATGATATCCTTACGAAACACGTACAGCACCGCAATACCGGTCGCCACATGCAGCATCACCTCAAGCAGCATGGCCGACCCGCCCGCTTCATGCGGATCTGTTACCCCCAAAAACGTCTGAGCGAGAATAAGATGTCCTGAAGATGAAACAGGGAGAAATTCAGTCAACCCCTGAATTATTCCAAGCAGTACAGTTTTTATAAGTTCCATAATTTCAGTTAGATATCTTTCGTTGATAATGATTTCCCGCACCCCAAATGGGTGACATCAATAAATCCCCGGCATCGCCGGGGCTCTTAAAACGAGAGCGATATCCCGGCGTTAATCAAAAGACCCATACCATTGAGATCCTTGCCGGCCTTGGAGTCTTCAAAATCGGTTATCGGAATCATAAACTTTCCATCAACATAAAAGCCTACTGGAATCACAGGCAGCTTGAACTGCATGCCGAGGAGAACGTGCGCTCCGAAAGCTGGTTCGGCGAGGCCGTCTATAATTTTTTGGACAATGGCTTTTTGGGTCTTATCATCAAACGGATCACCATTTATTAGACCTTCCATATCAAAATCTCTAGTTGACTCAATAACGTTGCTGATAAGTCCGCTTGAGAGCAAAGGAGTAGCGAAGTGAACGCTTGCGCCAACACCGCCGGTGAACTTGATAATATCTGCCGGCAGTGCGAAAAGTTTATGTCTAACCGACAGATCAAGATTAAGTTTAGCGTAAGGAGTGCCGCCGAGACTGAAATAGCTGAGATCAACATTATCAAGACCTAATAAAACAGGTTCTCCGTAGCCGAATACAGGATTAAGCGGATCGCTATTGTCAACAACGGTAAGATAATTAATCTTTCCGTCGTACTGCCAAAGCCCGAAGTTGCATGACAACTCAATCGCGTCAATTACCGGGACAAAATCGATAAAAAACTTGCCGCCGAAGTTAATCGGTGAATTTTTCCAGTTCTCGCGTGAGATAAAGAGGAAAGGATCACCGGCATTAGGCCCGCGGGGGTGGTTAAAAGGGTTGGCAGAGCCAAGAATGCGTCCAATATCCTCTACCGTATACACAACATCCTCTTTATTGTCTTTCATCTCCATCGACAAATCAAATCCCCAATGAAGCCCAATACCCGCAATAGCGTAACTTGATGATACCGCGCAAACCGTAAACAAAAGCGCAAAAGCTGCTTTAGTAAATCTGTTCATAAAACCTCCCAATATGTGGATGTGTAATTTTTAAAGTGATGTGATATGCCATTAGTCAGTATAATTACATCAATGAAAAATATATCTTGCGGAGATTACAGATGAAATTATTCAATATGCCGGTACAAAACATCTAAAACTTCTGCCGACAGCTCTTCGACCGTTTTTGATCCGTCAAGCAGTACTATTTTTTGCGGATCAGCTTCTGCCGCGCTTAAGTAGCCTTGCCTTACTTTGCGGAAAAACCCGGCGCCTTCGCTCTCAAGCCTGTCACGCCCTTTTCCGATATTGCTTAACCGCTTTTGTGAAAGTTCGACAGAGATATCAAAAATAAGTGTGACATCAGGCGTCAACCCATCTGCAGCAAATTTGTTGATCTCACGCAGGAATCCTATATTGAGGCCGCGGCCGTATCCCTGATAAGCAAAAGTAGCCTGCTCAAAACGGTCGCACAGAACGATGTCTCCTCTGTTGACAGCTGGAGCGATTACCTCACGCACATGCTGAGCGCGCGCGGCCATGTAAAGCAGACACTCTGTTTGGATGTGCATCTCTTTATTGTCGGGAGAGAGAAGCAGTTCGCGGATTTTTGTGCTGATAGAGGTTCCGCCCGGTTCTCTTGTGACAACGCAGTTAAACCCTTGTGCCTTAAGAGCGGACGCGGTCAACTCAAGCTGCGTACTCTTGCCGCAGCCGTCAATCCCCTCAAACGTAAAGAAAAATCCGCGATTCTGTTTTTTCACTATAAATCCATACCGTGGCATTTTTTATACTTTTTACCGCTTCCGCATGGGCACGGATCATTTCTGCCCGCAGTCGGCGCAACACGCACCGGCTGACGCACTGCCGGCTGACCGTCGCCGCCGCGGTTCGTTGTTGCCGTCATCCCGCCCGGTATTCTTGGACGTGAAGCACCCGCCGCTCCAGCTCCGTCAGCCGCCGGTCCTGCCCCAAAACTTCCAGCCGATTCGTGAATCATTCGGCTGCCGCTAAAAGGCATGCTCTGCTGGGACTTCTCAACGCGCTCCAATCTGAAAAGATAGACAGAGATCTCTTTTGCCATAGCGGCGCGCAGCTCGCCAAACATCTTTAACCCCTCGCGCTGATACTCAAACAGAGGGTTTTTTTGGCCAAAGGCTCTAAACTGCACACCGCCCTTAAGGTGATCCATCTCAAAGAGGTGGTCTTTCCACAAGTTGTCAATCACCATCAAAAACACGTTGCGCTCAAATTGACGCATGACGTCAGAACCGAAGCGCACCTCTTTCTGTTCATATCTCTCTTTTGCAAGTTTCCAAATCTCATCAAAAACCTCGTCCTGCTTCTTTGACGCAACTTCATCTTCAGGCACCCGGTAAACTACGCCAAGCACGGTCTGCGCCTCTTCGTAGACTCCGTTAAGGTTCCACTCTTCCGTCCACGCGCGGTCGGGGAGGTGCTTTAAGATTATCCCCTCAAGCGCGCTTGCGATCTGATCAAGAATTTCGTTTTTAAGATTTTCACCGCGAAGTATGCGCTGGCGCAGTCCGTAAATCTCACGGCGCTGCAGGTTCATCACGTCGTCGTACTCTTTTAAGTGTTTACGAATGTCAAAGTTGCGCCCCTCAACTCTCTTCTGCGCACCGGCGATTGAGCTTGACACCCACGGGTGGCTTATCGCTTCGCCCTCGGGAGTTCCAAGGCGGTCCATCATAGACCTTATGCGTCCGGCGCCGAATATTCTCATTAGATCGTCGTCTATCGATAAGAAAAATTTTGAAGAACCGGGGTCGCCCTGACGTCCGGCGCGTCCGCGCAGCTGGTTATCTATACGGCGGCTCTCGTGGCGCTCCGTTCCTATTATATGAAGACCGCCGAGACTTTTTACTTTGTTCTGTTCTTCGCGTGTCTTCTCGTAGAGTTTTGCGTATTTTTTCCGTTTCTCATCAATCGGGAGAGAGTCCGGCGCAACGCCCTCTTTTGTAAGTTCATTATTCACCATGATCTCAAAATTGCCGCCAAGCACGATGTCGGTTCCGCGGCCCGCCATGTTGGTTGCGATTGTTACGGCGCCGATGCGGCCCGCCTGCGCAACGATAGTCGCCTCTTTGGCGTGCTGCTTTGCGTTAAGAACCTCGTGCTGAACCCCGGCTCTGAGCAGAAGTTTACTTAGGAGTTCCGATTTTTCGATAGATGTTGTACCTACAAGACAGGGACGCCCCTCTTCATGCTTCTCCTTAATGTCAGCCACAATAGCGTTATACTTTTCACGGTGGGTCTTATAAATCTCATCATCAAAATCGTCTCTCGAAAGCCCGCGGTTAGTGGGGATAGTCACCACGTCAAGTTTATAGATATCGTTAAACTCAGCGGCTTCCGTTACCGCGGTACCGGTCATACCCGCAAGTTTATTATACATCTTAAAGAAGTTTTGAAATGTAATTGTAGCAAGCGTTTGGTTTTCACCCGCAACCTTTACCCCCTCTTTAGCCTCAAGCGCCTGATGCAATCCGTCGCTGTAACGGCGTCCGTGAAGAATACGGCCTGTAAACTCGTCAACAATAAGAATCTGCCCGTCCTGCACAACATAGTTGACGTCTTTTTCAAACAGAGAGTAGGCGCGCAGCAGTTGGCTTATACTGTGGATTCTTTCAGAAATTTCTGCGTACTCTCTATGAGCTGTCTCTTTTGCTTCCGCTTTCGCGGCAACGTCAAGCTCATCATTTTTGTCAATTTTTCCCAACGTCTCAGCCAAATCAGGCACCACAAAATACTCGGGATTATTCCCGCCTACAAGCATTCTCCCCTTTTCAGTAAGGTCTGCGCTGTGGCCTGATTCGTCAATAACAAAGTATAGTTCTTCGTCAATTTCGTAGAGTTTCTTTTCACGAAGATACTCTGTTTCAACCATCTTCATATACTTTGCCGCACCCTGCTCCTTAAGCAGCTTAAGCAGACGCTTGTTTTTGGGAGCGCCGCGCTGTACAACCATCAGCTTAAATCCCGCTTCAAACTCTTTACCCTCCTGCTTAAGAAGCTCTTCCGCTTCCGCGACAACTTTCTGAACTAAAGAGTTTTGGGCGTATTCCAATTTAGATACTCTGGGTTTGAGCTCCTCATATTCACGATTGGATTTTGTAACAGGCCCGGAGATAATAAGAGGCGTTCTCGCTTCGTCAATAAGAATATTGTCAACTTCGTCAACAATAGCAAAGTTTAACTCTCTTAGCACGCACATCTCAGGCAAGTTTGACATATTGTCACGCAGATAATCAAATCCAAATTCGTTGTTGGTACCGTAGGTGATATCACTCGCGTACGCGGCTTGACGTTCCGGGCTGTGCGGTTCTGTCAGGTCAAGACACCCGACAGTCAATCCCAAGAAATTAAATATCCTGCCCATCCACTCGCTGTCGCGTCTCGCTAAGTAATCGTTGACCGTGATAACGTGTACACCCTTGCCGCTTAGCGCGTTAAGGTAGGCCGCCATAGCCGCAACCTGAGTTTTACCCTCTCCGGTTTTCATCTCGGAGATCTTTCCTTCGTGTAAAACGATAGCGCCCATCACCTGCACGTCAAAGTGAGCCATGAACTGGATCTCTTTACCCGTAACCGGATCGGTTACTGTTTTGCGTTCGCCAAGCACACGGTGAGTCGCTTCGCGCACGACCGCAAACGCTTCGGGCAAAAGGTCATCAAGCGTCTCGCCGTTAGCGAGCCTCTCGCGAAATTCACCTGTCTTGCCTTTAAGCTCATCATCGCTTAAGGCATGTACTGACTCACGGAAACTATTTACGCGAGCTAAAATCGGCAGCAGCTTTTTTACATCTCTCTCCTGCTTTGACCCGATAATTTTTTTAACGATTTGCATAAAACCCATAGTATCATCATCCTTTTATATTACGGCATAAATTGACACTGGCTGCACGCAGGGCCGGCTCTGCTGCTTAGCGGCACAGTATCAATTTATGCCGTGGTTTAGTATATATCAAAATTTTTAATGTCAACTTTCCAAAGCTGTCCTGTTTCAAGCACGTTATTAAAAGCGTTAAGAAGCCGAGCCCGAAGCATTGTATTTTGAACTGTGCCAAACTCAATACCGCTAACTACCTGCTGTGCCACTTTCCCTAAAATCGCCTGTTTCTGTGATACTTCCAAACTTAAAGCCTTACTGTTGTAAAACAGTTCTATTGAAAGATTAATATCTAAATCGTGCCTGTCCGCAAGTTTACACTTTATATCTGAAAGAACTGTAGAACCCCAAAGTATATCTTTTGCCGCCTGCTTGACGCTTGCACTGTCATCAATATTAGAAAGACGCGCCTCAACAAATTCTCTATCCGCGTCAGAATCCGCGGCAAAGGCGCTTGTCCTTGAAGCGGCAGGCTGAAACTGTTCCGCAAAAAGGTTCTTAACCGCCTCCGCGCTTTTTTTTATCTCATCAATAGCGTTACTGACGACGCCGGCGGAGCGCATCTCTTTACTGCCGCCCTCTTCTTCCTTGCCCGCGCCGCTGCCCGCGTTTTCGCCCTCACCCTGCTGCTCTTCATTTTGGGCAGGCGTATTCGCTGGAACAGGCTCTCTCTCTCTCTGCGATGTAAAAGAGGGCCGCATCTCATTAAAGAGAACAAACCCAATAATAGCGGCGCAGACAAGCAGCGGAAATCCCTGACTTAAAAGTCTGTCGCGTCTTGACGCCTTATTTTTACCGATTTTTTTATCCTCTGATTCCGACATACGCATCTTCCCATTACGCAGATAACAGCTCTTTAGTGTCTCTAAGAGCTATTTATCGGATACAAGACAGCTATATAAGATACTTAAAGCCAACGCAGGGTGAATAATATAGAGTGAAATTAATTTATAGATCACACTATTAAATAATCGTGTCTTCAATAAAAAGGGCCGCCCCGTATGGTACACCGATTGCTTTTTTTCAAGAGAGACATTGTTGATTTATAGATGGAGGCGCTTTCATGTTATTTGCCGTTGCGGGGCTTAGCTTTAAAACCGCGCCTGTGGAAGTGAGGGAGAAGCTCTCCTTTTCGGCAGAAGAGATTCCGGAGGCTCTCTCGCTCTTACAGGCTAAGGATGAAGTCGTGGAAAGCATGATTCTTTCAACGTGCAACAGAGTGGAGATTTACGCGCTCCTTAAAGAATCAAGAGTCTCTCTTTTGCAGGATTTTGTAAGGGATTTCCATAAGTTCAGCGCAGATCTCTCTAAATACATATATGTAAAATTCGGCGAACCGGCTGTTGAGCATCTGTGCATGGTGGCTTGCGGTCTTGATTCAATGGTTTTGGGGGAGCCGCAGATTTTTGGCCAGGTAAAAGACGCATACGGCCGCGCTGTGGAGTATGGGTCGGCCGACCGCGCGTTTGAGCATCTTATGTCTCAGGTTTTCGGCGTTGTAAAAAAGGTGAGAAGCAGAACAAAAATCGGTGAGAACAGCGTATCGGTAAGTTATGCCGCGGTAAAACTGGCGCATGAAATTTTTGGAACACTTAGCAGCCGCAATGTTATGATTCTTGGCGCCGGAGAGATGGGTGAGCAGACGGTTAGAAATCTTATAAGCCACGGCGCAGATAATATAATGGTGGCTAACCGCACATTTTCAAGAGCTGTAGAGCTTGCGGAGAAGTTTAAAGGCACGCCTCTAATGTTTCATGAGATAGGCGAATATCTTTCAAAGACCGATATCCTTATCAGTTCAATCAACTCGCATGAATATGTATTGAGCGCTTCTGAGAGCGATAAACTTATGAAAGGGCGTGAGGAACGGCCGCTTTTTTTAGTTGACATTTCGGTGCCGCGCACGCTTGACCCCGCTATCTCCTCTGTTAATGGCTGCCACCTTTACAATATCGATGATTTGAGGGCAGTATCGGAATCTTCCGCGGAAAGCAGACGCTGCGAAGCTCAAAAAGCGGCTCACATCATCAGTTCAAAAAAACAGGAGATATTTAAGTACATCTGCTCTTACGACATAATTCCAACAATGGTATCAATCCGCGCAAGCGCTGAACAGATAAGAAAAACCGGTCTTGAGCGCGGCATGGGAGAGCTTAAATTATCGGGAGAAGAGCTTGAGCGCATTGATTCTCTGACACGTTCTATTGTAAATAAAATTCTGCATGACTCGGAAGTTAAGTTTCGGGAGTATTCGAGTACTGTTAAGAAAGATTGAATTTCCCGGCAGATAAATTTTTAAAAGGATTATTTGGTTTATGTCAAATACTTGCATACCGTTCTCTTTAAACGCGTCTTTAGAGCGTTTTACAAAAGCTGTTTCAATGATTCCCGGCGGAGTAAACAGTCCTGTCAGAGCGTTTAAGAGCGTAGGCGGTACGCCTGTTTTTTTGAAGCGAGCCAAGGGGAGCCGTTTTTGGGATATTGACGGTAATGAATATATAGATTTCTGCCAATCTTGGGGGCCGCTTGTTTTGGGGCATGCCGATGAACGGGTGGTTGCCGCAGTGAGGGAAGCGGCTTGCAATGGGTTATCGTTTGGAGCTTGCCATGAGGGAGAGATCCAAATGGCTGAGCTTATTTTGTCTGCCATGAGGGATTTTAACTGTGTACGTCTTGTAAACTCAGGAACAGAGGCGGTGATGACTGCGCTGCGGCTTGCAAGGGGCGCAACATCAAGAGACTTAATTGTAAAGTTTGAGGGCGGATATCACGGACATAGCGACAGTATGCTTGTAAAGGCGGGCTCCGGTCTTGTGACTTTTGGGGAGGCGGATTCAAGCGGCATCCCATCAAAAATTGCTAACCAAACAATTGTCACCGCCTTTGACGATGAAGACAGGGTCGCAGACATTTTTAAGCAGTATGGTTCAAGAATAGCGGCTGTAATTATTGAGCCGCTGCCCGCAAATAATGGTCTTTTGGTTCAGCGCAGAGATTTCTTACAGTACTTAAGAGAGATTACTCAAGTTAACGGTTCGCTTCTGATTTTTGACGAGGTGATATCCGGATTTAGATTTAATTTCGGCGGGTATTATCAGATGATAGACGTTATTCCCGACCTTGTTACATTAGGAAAAGTTATAGGCGGAGGTATGCCGGTTGGTGCGATTGCTGGATCAAGAGAGATAATGAAAAATCTCGCGCCCGAGGGGAGCGTTTATCAGGCCGGTACATTAAGCGGAAATCCTGTCTCACTTGCCGCCGGCATAGAGACATTAAAAATTCTCTCGGACGGATCTATCCATAAAAAACTCGAAAATCTTGGCCGAAAATTTGCTTCCTTGCTTGAGGGGGCAAATATCACGTCTTTACGTTTTGAAAGGGTTGGTTCAATCTTCTGGCTGCATTTGGATGAGGGAGAGTTACCCAAAAAGCCCGCTGAGATAAGCCGTGCCGCGATGGAGCGTTATAAGACGCTTTATTGGCCTCTTTTAGAAAAAGGGTTTTATCTCCCGCCATCGCCTTACGAGGTAATGTTTCTGAGCGCAAGTCACAATGAAGAGGAATTGACAAAATTCGCGGATGCCCTTATAAATAAAATGCAAAATTGAGGAAAGGTCTTTCCAATGAGAAAATACATAAGATTTATCGCAGGGCTTGATAAGTATCTCAGAGGGAGGCTTGATCCCTTAGAGGCGGCGCAGCGCAGCCGCACTGTTCTTAAGGAACGAATTGAGAGACGCTCCGAAAATTTTCTTAATCTATTACAACAGGGCGTTTTTGGTTATCATAAAAGCCCTTACCTGAAACTTCTTGAACCGAAAAAAATATCTTTCTTGGATGTTAAATCGTGGGTTGAGAGCGGCGGGGTTGAATTTGCGCTTGGACAGCTTGTACAAGAGGGAGTTTATTTTACTGTTGATGAATTTAAGGGTAAAAGTGAGGTAAAAAGAAACGGGGTTGTATTTAAGTGCAGTGAAGATATGTTTGATAATCCGTTTTTGTCGGCAGCATATGAGGTGAGAAGCGGCGCGACGCGCAGCGCGGGTACGCGGGTGAGAATAGATTTTCATTACCTTATGGAGCGCGCGCTCTACGATGCGTTTTTACTTAGCGCGCACAGCTCGCTTACAGTTCCTATCGCGAACTGGTTTCCTATTTTTCCCGGTGCGCCCGGTATAAATTCATCTCTGCGTTTTACATATATCGGCAATCCGCCAAGACGCTGGTTCTCTCAGGTTGACAAAGCTCAAATTAAAGTTAACTGGGAAAAAACTTGGGGGACAAATTTAATCTTTTGGATGAGCCGTCTTCACAGAGCCGCCCTTGCGGAGCCTGAATATGTAAATCTGAATCACGGCCACAAAATTGCCAAATGGGCGTCATCAATGCTTGATTATTATCCTAATTGCGTTGTTTATACTTTTGCGGCTTCTGCGGTGAGAGTCTGCATAGCGGCTCAGGAAAACGGTCTCAACATTAAAGGGGTGCGCTTTCTCGTTACCGGCGAGACGCTCAGCGCTCAGAAACGGCGTGAAATTGAAGCGTGCGGAGCAGTGGCTATTCCGGTGTATGGGATAAGTGAAGCGGGTGTAATAGCCGCGGGGTGTGAGAACTCAGGCTGCTGTTCAAAAACTGGGAGCGGCGCAAGTGATCACTGCCACCTTTACAAAGACACTACCGCTGTTGTCACTCATCCATACAGAGTTCCGCACTTTGATATTTCCGTTAACTCATTTTTATTCAGTACGCTTCTTTACGAATCGCCAAAACTTCTTCTCAATGTGGGGATGGGCGATTACGGCAGTGTTTACACACAGAAGAGTGACTGCGCTTACGGCAAGATGGGGTTTGATACTCACTTGAGTTCAATCATGAGCTATGAAAAACTCACCGGCGAGGGAGTAACATTTGTTGACAGCGATTTTATACGTATCATCGAAAAAGAGCTTCCCGAAAAATTTGGCGGTCAGAGTACAGACTATCAGCTTGTTGAGGAGGAGGATGAAAAGGGGCTTAACCGCATACGTCTTTTTGTAAGTCCAAGAATCGGCAATATCGACGAAAACAGCGTTGTAAGTACATTCCTTGATATGCTGCGCAGCTCTGAAAGCAGCCCTGAATCTTGGGCTCAGTCCGGCTCTGTTATGTGGAATCAAGCAAGAATGGTACGTGTAAAACGGGAGAACCCGATCTCTACCCGCAGCGGTAAGATACTTCCTTTTCATCTTGAATCAAGAAAGAATAACGTTCAAACGCAAAAGCAGTGATTGCTTTTTAAATCGTGTACCTGTCCGTATTAAAATTCATTCTTCGCGCAAAACCGATCAAATGCTCAAGCAGCTCCTTATTTCCGCTTTTACCCCCCTCGATGTATTCGCCGTAAAGGGTTTTAAGCGGCCCGTCGTAAACCGGATGAAAAATATCCTCAAGTTTACTTTTGGAAACAGGTATGGAAAACTTATCCACAAAGTTAAGAAGCGAACGCAGCCTGCCGCATATGCCGACAGACGGCTCCTGCTGAAGCATTTCAAGACCTCTTATGATAAGATTCTGAATCGTTAGAGCGCTCTGCTTTTTGTCAATCTTCATCCCATATAGTTTTTCAAGAGAGTCTACCTCCTGAAGATCCGCAAACACCTCATCCTCATTACCCCATTTTCTAAGGTTATGTATCTGAGTGTTCCAGCGGTTCTGAAGCACATACGCTACCGGGGTGCTGCAATAGGCAGGGAGCGGATAGTTAAGACGGGTGAGAACATTAAGATTCTGCTCATTATGCTCCATCCACCCTTGAAATCTTTTATCGGTATCCTTTGCCATGCGGTCTTGAAAATATTCGGAGAGATCGTGGCGTGAGCTGTAGAAGAGATCGCCTAACGTAAACTGCTTTACATCAGGATGAGAGATCCACGCGTCAGGCTTAGTACTTGCGGTAACTTTAAGCGCCTTGGCGTTTACAACCCAGCCTCTGAGTTCCGTTTCGGGACTGTGAGCGATAAGTACCGACCAGTTGCTGTTCTCACCGGTAATGCCGCTTTCGGTATGTACATCCACCGCATCATAATTCATGCGGCCGACCTTTTGAGACATCACTGATTTAAGTTCAAGATTGTAAACTGTTTTTTCATACGAAGAGTATTTTTTGATAGCCAAAATCTGCTGTGCCGCGGCGGTAAAAGCGAGAAGCCGCTTATGATGAAAAAACGGCAGAATCTCTTTCTCAAAAAGAGTGCGCCCCGTCACATCTTTCAAATTGCTCTTTGCTTTAGAGAGCTGTTCCAAAAACTGAAAAAGCGCGGCCTGACGTCCGACTTGCGGCAGCCCTAACTGCAGTGCGCGGCAGGCATAGGCAAGATTTTGAACCGTTTCTATTCCGCTTATATCATTAAAAAACCACGCGCAGGATGTATACGAAAATAACATAAATTTCTGCGCTTCAAGAAGACGCCGTATTTCTGCTGTGAGCTCATCTTTAAAAGTAACCTTTGAGGCATGGCTTTTAAAAAACTCCGCTGTTTTTGACAAAGATGACTCATTCATAATACCTATATACTTGTCGCGCATTGCCCACGGGTCATCAAAAATTGTCGCAAGCCGCGCTTCATAATGAGAATCAATCTGCGCCTGTAACTCATTAAGAGCGTTTCTTAAAGGCCCGCGCCAAGCCTGATTCCACCCCGCCTCGCCGCCTGTACTGCACCCGCAGTCCCGCGCCCAACGGCCAACTCCATGCGCGCAGCTCCAAGCTGTCCCCTCGCCGAAAGCATTCCTCAAAGTTACCTCATACTGAGGCGGATTTATTGACAAATAATAACCAAAATTTACAGGCGTGATGGAAAGCTCTTTAGCTATGTTTTTAAAAAAGAACGCAAGGCACATATCACCGTACGCCTTGTGGTGACCGAATGTCTCCCCGTCTGTGGCAATGGTAACTAATTGATTTGCGCCGCTGTGCCTGTCATAGCAATCATTTATCCTATTGCCAAGTATGCGCGAGTCTGTGAGGATATCATTAAAACTTATCTCCTTGGACAACCCCTCGTCAAAAAAGAAAACGTCAAGATACCCCTCTAATTTTTCGCCTGACTGAGTGCGGGGAAATATCCTGTAGGGTCTGCGCGTGTCAATCCTTTGCTGATCATTATGTATCCAGTCACCGCCGTCAAGACCGCGGAAACTTTCAGCCTGATTGGGGGAAAGAATCACATATCCTATATTCTCTTCTATGAGACACTCTACCGTCACCATATTAATGGCGGTTTCACCAAGCCACATACCCTGGGGGTTGCGGCCGTATCTTTTCTTAAAAAAATACTTCGACCAGCGGATCTGCGTGAGCTGATCGCGCTTTGAGGAAAGCGGCATTATGATGTGGTTATACACCTGCGCAACGGCGTTTCCGTGGCCGTTAAATTTCGCCGCGCTCTCTTTATCCGCTCCTATAATTTTACGCGCGGTAACGGGATGATACCGTTCAAGCCATGAAAAAAGCGTTGGCCCGATATTAAAGCTCATATCGTTATAGTTATTGTGAATGCCGACAATCATCCCATTTGAGTCAAGAAGCCGCGAGTAAGCGTTAGGCCGGTAACACTCGTCATAAATACGCTCATTCCAGTCGTGAAAAGGAGCCGCGGAGGGCTGTTCTTCGATAATGTCAAGCCAGGGGTTCTCTCTTGGCGGCTGATAAAAATGTCCGTGAACAACTAAAAATTTATTGCCAGTCATAGGGATTTCCATCGGGAGTAGTTATGTTTTTGTTTGCAAGCCGTTTTTTAAGTATGTCAATACCCTGAGCGATAATATCGCCTCGGGTATTATATATATTCTCAAACCACACTTCTGTATCTTCATTTATACGGGTGTAGCATTTGTCACCAATGCGCCTGTCCCCTATTTGAATCTCAATCGTGCTCTTTTCACCTTCAATAAGCACATTTCTTAACCATCTTATGCTCATTTTAACCGTGATCCTTTTAAACTGTGATTATCATTACGCATGATGTATCTGTGAATTTACCGATTAAACTACCGGTATCTTAATAAAATAGCTAATGGTACGGTAAAGATGCACAATGGTTTTATCTTCTTTATTGAAACAAAAGGAGGAGTTATATATCAAGGAATGTTTTTGATTACTCTTTTTTTATTAATTTTATCGAGTTTTCATTAAACGAAACAAATTTCTTATCGGAAAGATCGTAAAACTTTCTTGCGATTTTTTCAAATTGGGGAATCCATTTCTCAGAGTTGAATTCCACCATAAGAATTTACCAGCAATAAGTTCCTCTCCTGTCCATCTCTTCACAAAGTTCAGCGACCCTGTCACTAATATCAACTTCGCTCGCTGATTTATCATCGTTGGTTAGGGCCATATAGTTGCGCCAGTTTTTAAACTGTTCATCTGTAAGCGGTTTGCCGGGATTTTCCAGCAACTCATCTAAATCATATTTTTCACTCATGATCATATCCAATTTTACAATTTTAAGGTGCTGCTTTAGTACAATATATATAATCGCGTCATATAAAACAATAATAAAGAATTCGCCTGTTAAAACGATATGAACTATGCGCAATTGACCTTATTTGACGCCGATCATCAGCGATATCCTCTCTTTTTTACCGTCAAATGTAACGATAATACCTCTTACCAAATACGTACCCTCTGATACAAGACGGCCTTTTGTGTCTTTCAAGTCCCATGTGCCGACAATCCGGCGGCTATTGCCGTCCTTTGTGTCCTTGGTTTTTATTCTGTTGACAACATTACCCGAAGCATCAAAAACCGTAAGCGCTGTGCTCTCTATCCTCTTGCCCTGCCAAAAGAAATTTACCATACCCGATTGCCTGTCTGCCGGATTCGGGCCTGCGGTAAATAAGGACTCAAAGGACACCAAGGACGGTAATTTTTCCTCTTTGTTGGGTTGTGGGTTGGGAATAACACGATCAGGCGATAATACCGCCGCAACAACACGCTCAATTGTTATTGTCACATTGATACCTGTCATAATATTATAGTTGACCGTATCAACCGGTGTAAATGTCGCCCTGTGCGTCCTTGTTCCAACATTGCCAACCGTTCCGGTTTTCTCTCCATCCCACGACC
Organism: Chitinispirillia bacterium; assembly: GCA_009784115.1. Taxonomy (GTDB): domain Bacteria; phylum Fibrobacterota; class Chitinivibrionia; order Chitinivibrionales; family Chitinispirillaceae; genus WRCH01. Next base: position 4,703 of record WRCH01000015.1, on the reverse strand, counting down.
AACCTGTTGGCAATTCTACATCCGCAAGTGTTTGACCAAAAATAGCCGTAAGGTCATCAGGAACAGTGTAGGGCGGGATTGCTCTTGATACCGCTATGGTCAAGTTGATATCTGTCATCACATTATAATTGACAATATCAACAGGAGTAAATACCGCCTTATGAGTCTGAGTTCCTGCGTTACCAACGGTTCCAGTATTTTCCCATGACCAACCTGTTGGCAATGTTACGCTTGAAAGCGCCGCGCCGTAAATAGCCGTTAAGCTTGTGGGCGCTGTGTAAGATGGATTTACTTTAGCGACAGTCAACGACACATTTACGCCTGTTACAATATTGTAATTGACTATGTCAACAGGAGTAAATACCGCACGATGCGTTTGCGTTCCTGCATTGCCTACCGGCCTGCCGATACTCTCCCACGACCAGCCCGCTGGCAGAGTTATGCTTGACAAACGCTCTCCGTAAGCTGCCGTCAGACCATCGGGGACTGTGTAGACCGGATCAGCTTTTGACACTGTCACAGCTACGTTGATATCGGTCATAACATTGTAATTGCTCTCATCTGCAGGAGTAAATATGGCCGAATGCGTCCGTGTTCCGGCGTTGCCTACTGTCCCCGTGCTTTTCCATGACCAGCCGCTCGGCAATGTTACGCTCGAAAGCGCCGCGCCGTAGATAGCTGTCAAACCCGTGGGCATTGTGTAGGACGGATTCGCTTTTGATACCTCTATCGTCACACTTATACCAGTAATGACATTATAATTATCAGTATCGGCAGGAGTAAAAGTCACTCTATGCGTTCTTGTTCCAACACTGCCTACTGTTCCGGTTTCATCACCCTCCCACATATAGCCATTTGGCAATGTTACGCTTGACAGCAAGTCGCCGTAGGTGGCAGTCAAATTTGCGAGAGTCGTGTAGGCAGGGTCAGCCTTGGCAACATTGACCGTGATTGTTCCTGCAGCATCGTTATAATTACCTTCTTCACAAAAGTATACCACCGAAAATGTTTGTCCGGAGCCCGCATTTAACGTGACGCTTGTTACTACTCCGGCTCCCCACCTATACCCATCCGGCAAAGTAAAACTTCCGAGCGTAAGCGTAGGCGAATATGTTTCGTTTATTGGTTGTAAAGCAACAAATTCTCTTGTTGCCTTGTTTACAACAAAAGTCAGCGGGATGTTATGCGTGAATGGGTTGCCTTGATTAGTCCCGCTCAGAACAAGTACGTCAGTGTGCGTGCCGGCGGAGAGTGAGTTTTTGGGGCGGATGCCGATTGTCGCCAAATAGCCGCCTTTGCCGGTAGGGTTTTGAGTCAAGATGTCTATAATTTCAAATGCGGATGATGCGCCTTTTTGGAATGTTGATGATAGGTTTGTCATCTCACCGTAAGATACGAGAGTGAAGGTTTGCGGGGTGATGTCGGAATAGTCGTTGTTAAAGGTTACGGTTCCGAAATTTCTGCTGGCAGGGAGGATGTCGACTTTGTTTAGTTCGGTGTTTAGCCAAATAGCTCTATTGTTCCACCAATTTTTCATATTTGCTGTCTGTCTGGCGTGATTTATATCATAATCCGCCCTATAACCACCGGAAAAATTCCATCTTTTGGAATCTTCCGCAACACCATCTCTAATCGTTTCGCCGAGAGTTTCTATAAATTCGGAAACAGCAAGGATTTCATCGTATTTTTCGTTCCAACGCTCTTTATACATTGCAACAAAAATGGGGTCTTCAATAAAACGATTGAAAAAAGAATGCACTCCTCCAAGTAATCGACCACTGCCGCTACCACTTCCAAAATATCTATGACCTGAACCAGCGTAATTAAACGCCCAATCAAAATCCCACAACATTCCCATACTGATTTTTTCGTTGCTACTTTCTCTGTAGGCAAATACACTTTTGGGGTGTCCAAGCTCGCCATTTCTTACTATTTCATTTGCCATTAAAAAATCGACAAAAGTATTCATATCTATCAAGTCCCGATACCCGTTTTCCGGAAAATTCGCCGATGCCATTAAAGCGGTTAATTCGTTCCACTCGTTTCTTACAAAGTTATCTACATTGGTAGGTATTACACCGTTGTTGGGAAACTCAGGAAAATTGGGAGCTTTTATTAAAATCGGAAGATTGTAATCAGTCGTTCTAAAACCCGGATCGCCGCTGCCGGCTCTTGTATCAAAATACGAATCTAACTCGACAAACCAACCGCCATTATTCAAATCAACTTTTGCTCTTCCGGGAGCGCCAACACCTTTCGGGTCGGCTTGTCGATGTTCTGTCAAGCCGTAAACTCCCCAATATTCTCCATTCATATACAAATGGACATGCTGATATGTGTTAGTAAATGGCTGATAATCAAAAACATTTCTACCGAGTTCAAATGCCGTTGCGTTCATGAGAAAAGTCGGGTCTTGATATTCCGCTAACAAAATCCAATTTTCGCGCGCGTTCAGTCCAAACAATGACATATCTTCACGAAATCTTATTCTATACGGTTTTTTAGCGTATGACCAAGTAGTATTTCCACGTCCTCTGATTCTGTCGTCTAACAGCAACCCCATCCTTAAAATATCATTTACCGAATTGTTAGGGTCAGATAAAACGAAAGAAGGCATATTTGCCCAAGTATTTGTAGAACTGTGAGGAATACTGCCAACTGCTCTATCAACACCAATTTTAATCACCGGCAACCCCGTAGCCTGCGGCGACACAAATTTCACCGTATATTGATTATCACCAACAGTATAAACAACCTCCCTGCGGAAATCATTCTGCGTAATCCCGCTCCATTGCGGCCTTGCGCCCACCCTCGCCGTACCGTTTTCGTCAAGCTCAAAAACCGCAGCGAGTTTGTCTATATTGTCAATCCACCTCTGCGTGGTAAAAGTAATGGTTTTTGCGTCATCATCAATAACGCCTTCCCAATACCCATCATCCCCCCATCCAATACTTTTATTTGCAAACTTAAAACTCGTGATTGCCTGCGCGATTACACCATCGTCGCCCGGATCGTATTGTTCTCCGGTTTCGGGATTCCAAGGGCCAAACGCAATATTTTTCGGCCTGAATATTTCCAACTGCTCGTTTGTAGTTCTGTCTTGATTACTTTCTGTCCACACCCTATAATCAATACTTGCAAAGTCCGTACTGTTATCATCGTTGTCAACAAGTGAGCTTCGGCGAACGGCTGCCGAGGCGGAATTTCTTGCGGGTGATGTTTCAAAACCAAAAATGTTGTCTGGGTTGGTAGCGTGAGCAAGGTCATTTGCGGAGCCTATCATATCAATGTAGCCGTCAGCAATTTCGCCAATGCCACCATCCATTGTAAACGGGTTTTGCACGGTTAAATCTTCATTTTTGTTGCGGATAAGAGCGACTTTAAATGCTCTGTTGCTCAATGTAAAACCGGGTTCGTTGATATCGCCGGAATTGTTAATAATTTGCAGACGTCCGGTTGTGTTTTGTCGAGGACCTAATACAAGGAATGACGTTTTGGCGGGGATTGTTCCGCTCAATGGAATTGCTCTCCAATCGCTGTCTATTCCTGCTTCTCTTGCGGGAAGCCCTCTGATTCCATCGGCGTAAAACAAAGTTATACCGCTTAAATTTATCACATTGTCAGTATTATTGTATAGTTCTACAAAGGAGTGACTCGCTCCGGCAGCATCGTTTGAGGAGCCATAGGCTTGCATGATAAGCAGTTTGCCCGCGAGTTCATCTGCGGTTCCCGCTAATATCGGGTCTGTTACTATTGGGTCGTCGTCTTCTTTTAGAAATGGATCCCATGCGCCATGAGCGAGGCTTTTGGGTCTGTACATCTCATATTCTTTTGAATACGCCGTTATTAAGCCGCCGCTTTTTGTTACAAAATCAGAAAACCTGATTGTTCCAAAGTCAACGGAATTGTTATCAGTATCTTCCAAATTCTTACGGCGGACTCCTACCTGCTTTGAGAAAGTCGGTCCCGCCGCAGTTTCAAATCCATTTATCCGGTCTTCACCGATAGTGTTCATCACTCCTATCATATCAACATAACCATCCGCTTTTGTGCCTTGACCGTCAATATCAAATGGATTTGTCATATCAAGCAAAACGGTATTACTCATGAGCGCGACTTTAATTGATCGATTACTTAAATTGAAGCCGGTTAGGTTCATATCCCCATAATCATTTTGAAATGCCAAAGCCGGCGGACTGTCGGCAGCCGCAGTTGTTTGCGCTTCACCGAGAATCAGAAAAGAGTGTTTGGGCAGGATTGTTCCATTAATATCTATTTTTTGCCACGGGCCGTCTTCTGTATTGGCGTTGGGCCGGTTCGCGGCGACGGTTTCTCTTGTTCCCGTGGCATATTGCAAGGAGTAGCCAGTCAGATCAACCGGTTCATCACCTTTATTGTACAGTTCCACGAAACTGCGGTTAATATTACCATCGGTAGCCGCTCCTATTTGCAAAATCAAAAGCGTGTTTCCGTTACCAACTCCGCTTGCCCATGCTCCCGCCGTAATGACTAAGATCATTAACAATGACTTGATACAATTGAGCGCTTTCATAAAGTGGGGGGGGGGGGGGGAAGGATTTTTTTTTAAAATGCAACGCCGCGCAGCCTTTAACCCATTTGTAACGGCCCACTTTAAAAAAAGCTTTTATAATACCAAAACGGAAAAAGGGGTTTTTAAAAAAAAAATTATTTAAATCTTTTTT
>WRCH01000014.1 GCA_009784115.1 Chitinispirillia bacterium | reverse complement strand
TTTTTACCACTGACCGCTGCTGTGTAAAATCTGCCAGGTGACGCCGAACTTGTCGGTCACCATGCCGTAAAGCTCGCTGTAAAAAGTCTTCTGCAACTCCATTCCAACGTTGCCGCCCTCTTTCAGTTCGTTAAACAGCCTCTTGACCTCTGCGATATCGTTTGTGCTTATTGTCGGACTCATGTTGTTTCCGCTGATAAACGGCTCGCTTGACGGCATATCCATAAACATAAGGGTCATGTTACTAAGTGGAATGCCTGCATACATGATCTTATTTTTATCTGATTCCGGCACAGTACAGGTACAACTCGCATCACACGGACAATTGGGGTCGTGAGGCATCTGTGCGTAAGTCATCAGATTCTTAACTTCCGACTTAAACACACGCGCATAAAATTCCACGGCTTCGCGGCAGCTGCCATTAAAATTGATGAACATTTCAAGCTTCATAAAAATACTCCTTTTTAATGTATTACAGACAATTACACTGTTGCAAACATTGAGCCAAAAATCGCTCTGCTTCCCGTATGGTCGCTTCGGCTCTTGTGCCTTTAAAAGTTTCCTGTTTTCCAATCGGATAACCTTTCTTTTTATCAAGCACAGAAACCTTAATACGCCATTTGTTAGTACCTAAATTTTTTGGTGCCATAAGAATAAACCCTTTCTTATATAGCACCCCGTACAATTAAAAAATAATGCACGGGGCGCAGTTAATCAATCAATAACGCTTCTACCGGAAGCTATCCGGCATTTAATCTTAGCTTCCTCAAACCTCCATACTCCACCCTCACGGCGGGCGCTTATTATTTTGTGCCGCCATTTTATTACCCAGCGAATCGACATACCTGTGATTCTTGCTACTTCTTTTGTGTCAATCAGTAACGGTTTTTCATACTGCATACGTCCTCTCCTTTTTCTCCGATAAACATGGCAGTTTACCATTTTCTGTTAAAGTGTATTGGCATAATCGGTTTTTGTCTGAATTGTCTATAAGTAATCCATTTCTGAGAAGATGGTCTTTTATTTTTACAGTTCTTGGATATCCAGTTTTTAGATGCTTTTGAAGAATACCGATAATCATCCGCAAAGACCACGGACAGCGTATTGGGTTTTCTTGTAGAACGGTAATAGCTTTTTGACAATAAGCTTCCGGCGGTAACTTCTTCGGTTTTTTGGGAGCTTTTGAACTTATTTTACCTTTGCCTTTGGAGAAATAGAGTAAAGTCGCTCCAGTTACTGGTCTGCCTGTATATTCTCTGCCAAAGCTCTTCCATTGCTCCGTAGTTTCTCCGGGTACATATTTTGTTTTACTTCTCGCAGACCACCTATCTCAAATTGTAAATGCTTCATGCGAACCCCTGAACTCGTGATGCAGCGCCATACCTATGCTAATCCACCTTTTACGCTTACAGCTTGGGTCTAAGCGTTTGAGAAGATTTATGCACCAGTACGGTTTTAGACCGACAGGCTTCTGCTGATAAACTTTTATATCATCGCTTACGTTGGAAACATTATCACCGGATGGTTTTGATTGTACATTTTTTGTTTCCAAAATTGCTCCAATAGAACGCGCTCTTTTTTCAAACCACGCTACTATTTTTAACGCCTTTTCCTCGATTATTGGCAATAAATCCTTTGCGTGAACGTTTTCAGGCGAACCGTCATGCCACGTGTATTTTTGTTTCGTGACGGGATGGATTCCCTCTGCGACAAAGTATTGTCCGTTTGCAAGTATCTCTACGTGTCCTAAATTGAATTTTGTAGATGTTATTTTCTTCATGCCGCTTCCTCAAGTCGATAAAGCAAGAGGTACCACGGTGGTTTGAAATATGACCCCATAGAGTGAAGGTAGCTTTTTTCATACTTCAAACGCAACAACTCTAAACTCACAAGCATAACATAATATCTGAAATCAAATAGAAACTCAATTAGGCACTTTGGCGCGGTAAAACGTATTTTAATATATACATAGATAATGGTATAAAACTTGCCGTTCCCGTTGTGCGGTGAAAGGAGTGTTTATATGAATTACAAAGTATATACTATTGATGAAATTAAAAAGCGATTTGAAGAAGTCACGAAAAAATACGAAATAGACGAAGCGTATTTATTTGGTTCTTACGCTCGCGGTGATGCAACACCTGAAAGCGATGTTGATTTTTACATAAAGGCAGACAAAGTGAGAGGTTGGGGTATAGGCGGAATTTGGGCAGAGACAGAAAAAGCTATGGATAAAAAGATTGACGTAGTATATACCGATGCAATAATCGAAAAAGTATTTGAGCAAGAAATGAAAAAGGATTTAGTGAAAATTTATGGATAATATGAAAAAATGTATTTCTATTGATTTGGGGACGGAGTTGCTTTTTTTGCAATTGACTTTAGCGAAACAGTGCAAATAATGTAACCCCGTTCCCGTTCATTAATAATAATACTAATAATATTAAAATGATAACATACGAAGATTTTCTATTTATTATATTCATAAAATATTCATTGAATTCAAAAGTTTGCCGGAGTATGTCCGATGTTAATTGTACAGGAAAAACTGACGCGCGGGGAGTTGTCAAAAATCAGCGGGAATTTTTTTACCGATATGATTAAGGGCGTTGTAGATGTAAAAAAGGAGATACTTGCGATTGACGCGGAGTTGCACGCCGATTTGGAGGCGTTTTTACTTGAAAAGGGTTCGGCGCAGCAAGATTTATGGGGAATAAATCTTTATCCTGAACTTTTGGGAGAGGATTTTATAGAATTTGATTCAATGATAAACATTCGTCCAAGCCAAAATAACAAAAGCCGTACGGTTGAAGATGAAGCCGCAAGAGAGATAATCAGAAAAATTGTAAGGGCAAAAATTGATGAATGAAAAAGATATTGAACGTTTCTGTAAAATGAGCCTTATGGAGCAGATGGCAAATATCGGAAGCGAGGTTTACCGCGCAAGTTCATGGAAGGCAAAAAACAATGCCCAATACTCCCAAAAAGCATTTGAAAGGGCATTGGAATTAATTGACCTGACTCTTAGCTGTAAATTAAGACAAAGCGCCTTAAAAGAAGTTGCGCGTACAAGAGAGTTTTTGTGTGAACTTTTTTTTAATGGAAGCGCAGATGATTTTGAATCGATTAACAAATATTTCCACTATTTTGCGCTGGGATTGAAGCGTTAACCTAACACTAAATCGTCATGATACCGCTACTGATACGCCGCTATCTCATCCAAAGAAACCTTCTCAATTCCCGGCAAACGTCTTCCCATGAGCGTCTCTGCCAAAGATTCAAAACGCGACGTGAGGTCTGAGACCATGAATCTGCTTGATGCAAAGCCGTCAATCCCATCAGGGGCAAGCGCGTTGAGCTTAGTGAGAGTATCCTGCGCTTCTTTTGCAGTCCATAACGCGCTGTCAAGAAGCTGAATGCCGGCGGATACCGTATCCTGAATCACCTTTGTTAAAAGCGGATAGTGGGTGCAGCCTAAAACGAGACAGTCGATGCCAAAATCTATCAACTCTTTAAGATAGTACTGAACGGTGAGCTTTGTGATTTCGTGATCAAGAAGCCCCTCTTCTACAAGGGGGACAAAGAGCGGACACGCTTTTCCAAATACTTTTATGGATGGATCTATATCCTGAATAGCTTTTGCATAAGAGCCGGAACCGACCGTCGCCATTGTTCCAATAACTCCTACTTTTTTTCCGGTGGTTCTTAAAACCGCGGCTTTTGCGCCCGGAAGCACAACTCCTATAACAGGTATATCCTTGATATGCTGTTCCAAATAGTCAAGCGCGACAGAGGAGACGGTATTGCACGCGACAATCAAGAGCTTTATATCCATCTCCATTAATACACGCGCATCCTGTAAACCGTATTGACGGATAGTCTCGTGAGATCGTCCGCCGTAAGGTACACGCGCGGTATCACCAAGATAGATAATGCGCTCGTTTGGCATCAAACGAACAAGCTCATTGACAACTGTCAGCCCGCCAAGACCCGAATCAAATACGCCGATTGCTCTTGAATCACTCATTATTACTCCGGCAGTTAAATGCCGCAACCCCCGGTACAGCGGCCTCACGATGGTTCGCGCAGTCGATGTGCCTGGGGTTGCGGCATTTAACTGCCACCTTAATATTATTATTTATTCTGTTTCAAATTGCTTTTTAAATTTTATGATAGCTTCTGAAAGCGATGATGCCAATTGCGTTTGAATCCTTTTATCCGACAACAATTTTTCTTCTTCGGGATTGGAGATAAATCCTGTTTCAACTAATACCGCAGGCATAAACGCTCCGTTAAGCACCCAAAAATTTGCCTGACCAACCCCAAGATGCAGCTTGGGGATTCTTCTTTGCGTAGAACCCAGCGTCTGTTCCATAATTATACAAAGCTCCTGGCTTTGTTTGAGATACTCATTTCCTGCAATGTTAATCAGTACATTTTGTAAAGCATCGTAATTATGAGTTTTTTCTTCAAGCTCAATTACCGCGTTTTCGCGCATCGCCGCTAATTTGTCATCTTCATTTTTGGCCTGAGAGAGGAAATATATTTTATAGCCCCTTGTTGCCGCAAGCCGTGTTTTTGAACCGGCGACAGCGTTTGTATGAAGGCTTACAAAGAGGTCGGCCTTTTTATTGTTTGCAAAATTTGTACGGTCTCTCAGAGGCACAAATACGTCTCTGTCGCGGGTCATGTAAACCTTGAGCCCCGCTTTTTCAAGCGCTTTTTTGAGCTCAAGACCTATACCCAAAACTATATCTTTCTCCATGATACCGCTTGGCCCTATCGCGCCCGGATCTCTTCCCCCATGCCCCGGATCAATCACTATCGTGCGAATCATGGGAACGTCAACCGGAATGGGCAGAGGAGGAGGCGCGGCTCTTCTCTGCTCTATTTGAGGACGAAGCGAGACCATGAGAGTGCGCGTTGATCTGTTATAATCAATATGAGGTTTTTCAACGACACGGTTAAGTATCAACGAAACTTGAGCGCTGTTTTCATACTGCAAAAAAAAGAGCGAATCCACAACCCCCACACGCTGAGCGCGGCGGCGCAGCGCGGTGGTGTCAACACTGCCGTTTGCAAAGTTTATAGCAAGATTTGGATGAATGTATGTAAACTCATAAGCAAGCGAATCCGCCAAAGCGATTGATACAACGGTACCGTTTTGCTTGACCTCGCTTCTCACAGACAAGACATTATGCCTGAGCGTGTTGATTACAATGGTTGACGTGCGCGCATCCCACGAAAGCGAACCCGCGTACTTGGGGCCGAATGCTTTCACCAAATCCTGCGCGGGCAGAAAAAGCGTACCGCCTCTGCGGACAGGCACAGCCGCAAGCATAAGCGCGGATGTGTCCACAGTGTAAAAAGAGTTATCCTGAACAAACGATATCCTGCCGCTCTCATTCCACAGCGATAGTTTTTTAGAAAACGCGTGCCATCTCCACCCAAAACCCGCTTGGCCGGCAAAATCGGTCAGCGAGACGTATCTCATACCAAACTGTTCAAAAGAGCGGACGGCTGTAGTTTTACCTTCAGGGATTTTGCGGATAGTTACGTCTGCATTGACTGAAGCGGTTAAAATAACGGTCAATAATAATGCAGTGATAATTGTATAAAAATTGAAGATACGTTTATTTGTTGATTTATCATTCATGTTCATAATAATTTTACTCTCCATTGCAAATCCGCACAGGGTTAACCGTGTTCAATGTATCGGCATTCCGGCATCCTTAACCTCTTCTGTTATTCATAAGCTGCGCCAAGCGTTTCTTTGAATCCTGCTCGGCAATCTTTTGCCTCTTATCGTACTTTTTACGTCCTTTGCAAAGACCAAGCTCAATTTTCACCCACTGATCTTTAAAATAAATCGCGAGCGGGACAAGTGTGAGCTGTTTGCGCTCAACTTCCGCGCAATAGTGCGCGATCTGTTTACGGTGCAACAGCAGCTTGCGGCGTCTGTAAGGTTCAGGCGTATACGCCCCGCCCCGCTCATAAGAGCTTATGTGCAGATGGTTTATGTACATCTCGCCATGGGAGCAGAACGCGTAACTGTCCAAAAGATTAACCCGCCCGGCCCGAATAGACTTAACCTCAGCGCCGGTAAGCATAACACCCGCCTCAACTTTGTCCAAGACCTCGTAATCATGGAACGCTTTACTGTTTTTGGCTACGATTTTCATCTCTTTAAAATAATAGCAAACATGGGGTTAAAGTAATAATAATGTTACGAATCAATCATAGAAAGCAAAATTCTCGCTTTCTGGGCAAAAACATCCGTCGGAAAATCTTTCAAAAGTTTCGCCGCTATAACACGCGCTTCATCTGCGCGTCCCGCGGCAAAAAGCGTTTCCGCCTTAACATAAGTATACTCAGGAGTACCGGCGCCCTCTTTAACTAAATCTAATACTAAAAGCGCCTCTTTTGCTTGACCATCGCGCATAAGCAGATTTGCGGCTCTCACTGCCATCATCTCGCCTATGGCGCCTTTGAGCCCGTAAGTTTCTAACCCTTTGACCGCGGCTGTTAAATCACCAATGTAAATAAGATATTCAAGATTTCCCCACGCTGACAAAGCAGTGCGGTCATCACTGAGCTTTTGCAGCCAGTATTTATAACGAAGAAGCTCCGCGGCCCCGTGCCACGAGGCGGAGAATTTAACAGAATCAATGACTGGTACCGCGCGCTGCGCTTGACCTCCGAAAATAAAACATCTCGCCTGCCACAACCCTTTTTCACGCGGATGCTGGCGCCAGGAAGTGAGCGCAGATAAAGCGTGAAGCGAGGCTTTCATAATCTCATTTGAAAAGAGATACTGCCTGATAAGAAGTGTATCTTTTGACAGCGACGGGGGCAGCGAATCAATGAGTATGGCGGCTGCGGCCAAATGGCCGGTCTCCTGATATAAGCCTGCCGCGGCTGATACGGCGCCGGCGTCTGTAAGTCCCGAATGTTTAAGCCAGACAAGCGCGGAGTCTCTTATCCCAAGCTGTATATAGGATTGATAGACGATAAACGCGGTATTTAAGCGCTGCGCGCCATGTTCAAGACGCTGATATGCTACGCTCCCGCTGTTTACAGCTTGACGATAACGCCGTTTTGAGAAATGGGTTCTCGCTATATCGGCAAGTTTGCGGTCAGCCGGTGATGACTGCATGTCAAGTTCAACAAGTACTTTTATCTCTTCATCGTAAACTCCCGAGCGGCCGTAAAGATCCGCAAGCCAGTTCCTGAAAAAAGCAGTATCCGTAACCTCTAAAGATAAAATACACCTTTTAAAATTTCTGAGCGCCTGCGCCTGACCGTCATCTGCGGCATTTGAGAAAAACTGCCCCATCTGAGTCACGGCGGTATATACCATCTGTCCATTTGCGGTGATCACTCTGCAATACTTATCCGCCGCGCCGCGGTAATCTTCCATAAGACTCTTTATGCGCCCCCATCTTAAATAATCATGAGCGTCAAGTTTACCCGCGGAGTCGAGGATACGGTACAATGAGTCCGCGATCGGAACTCTGCCCCCGTCGCTGTTACTCATTATGGAACGTCTGATTTGCGCAATGTCAAGATCATCAGCCAATAGCTGCGCAAAACAAAGGCAAAAAATAAAAAATATTGTTTGTATTGATTTATTCATAAACTATGAGGCAATTTAAATCACAGTCTCAATATGCGGAATCCTCTTAAGCAATCCGCCCAAATGCCGCAAGTTAAGATTTTTGAGCCACTGCATCATATCTTCGGTTGACTCAATAACATCCATGTGGGAGATGCTCTCCGAGGCTTCCGCGAAACTTATGTTTGAAAGTATCTCTTTTATAAGCGGTATACTGCGGGGTATTACGCTGAAACGGCGCAGGCCAAAACCTGCGAGAAGTACGGTGTGCAATGGATTTCCCGCCATTTCACCGCATATCGATAACGGCTTGCCGTTGTCATTTGCGCATTTTATCGCGTTGCGGATGATTCTCAAAAACGCCGGTTCTACCGGGTTATAGAGGTAGTTGACTTTTGAATTGTTACGATCCGCCGCGCTAAGGTACTGGATAAGGTCGTTTGTGCCGATTGAGGCGAAGTCGATCTCTTTCATGAAAGTACTCATTTCAAGAATCGCAAGCGGCACCTCGAAAAGAACTCCGCAGCGGGGCATCTTTATTCCAAGTTTTTCGGCGACCTCTCTCATAAACGTTTTCGCCTCAAGCCACTCCTGAAGCGTGGTTACCATAGGGATCATAATAGAATAATCATGATCCTTGCCCGCCTTTAAAATGGCGCTCACCTGAGTTTCAAAGATATCCTTGCGTTCAAGGAAAATTCTTATCGCGCGCCAGCCCATAAAAGGGTTAAACTCCGAGGGCATATCAAAAAACTGCGGAATCTTATCGCCGCCTATGTCCATTAAACGGATGACGCAGGATTTATTCTTGCTACTGTTAAGTATCGACTCATAGTAGCCAAAGTGCGCGTCTTCAGAAGGCATCTCTTTACGATTTGACAACAGATATTCTGTACGTACAAGTCCGATTCCGTCGGCGCCGTTTTCTACCGCCTCCTTAACGTCTTCGGGCAGCGATATGTTGGCGAGTACCTCAATATGTATACCGTCGCGGGTGTAAACCGGTCTGTTCCATTTCGCCTTAAGCTCTCTATAGATCTCGTCTTTTTTTGTCTGACGCTTGTAGGAACTTACCATAGAGGAGACAGGATGCACGTGCACTGTACCCTTATCGGCGTCTACTAAAACCTCATCGCCCGATTTTATATGCTCGCTTATGCCGCGCACGCCGCTTATTACGGGAATGTTATATGAACGGGCAAGAATGGCGGCGTGAGAGGTCTTACCGCCGCTTGTCGTAATAACCGCGGCGATTTTGGAACGGTCGTAAGTGAGAATATCCGTAGGGATAAAGGTACGCATAACAACGAGCACCACAGGATCCGTGAACGTTTTCGCCCTCTCCTCATCTTTCCGCAAGTAAGAGACTAACTTTTCGCAGATCTCCACCATGTCGCTTGAGCGCTCCTTAAAGTAAGAAGTGCCGGCAGACTCAAAGCGCTTTATAAAATTATTTGATACTATTCGGATAGAGGTTTCAAGATCAAACAGCCGCTGTGAGATCGTTTCAACCACTTGGCCGATAAACGCGGGGTCGTCAAGGATGTGCTCATATATATTGAGGATAGACGCGTCTACGGAGTTTTTATCGCTCCCTAACCCGCGTATCATTTTATGATACTCTTTTTTGGCGCGGTCGCGGATATCGTTAAAGAGCATTATCTCATCGCCCACCTCTTCGCGGGAGATAGAGACGGCGGTGGTCTCCTGCTGCTGGACGGTTCCCGTTCTGCCGATAAAGAACGCCTTGCCAATCCCCCAGCCGCTTACAACGGATTCGCCTGTCAGTTCGAGCTCTTTTTTCATAAGACCTTCCAAACGCTTGAGGCGAACTCTTTTACCGTCCGGTCACTTGAGAACCAGCCCATTCTTGATATATTGGTAAGACACCTCTTCTCCCACATAAGCCTGTCTAGATAAAGCTCGTCTACAGCCTGCTGATTTTTAACATAATCGTCAAAATCAAGAAGCGTGAAGCGCCTGTCGGCGTCGCGGATAGTTGAGAGGAGCGGATAGATTGAGTTGCCGCCGGGCAGGGTCGGCAGATAAGAGTCAAGCAAGCCAAAAATATTGCGAAGCCTCTCGTCATTTGCTATAACGCCGCCGGGATTATAATCGTGTATATTGAGAATCTCTTCTGCCGTTCTGCCGAACGCGAATATATTCTCCTGACCCACCCTTTTGACAAGCTCGATATTTGAACCGCACCGGCTTGCGATAGTGAGCGCGCCGTTAAAGGCGTATTTCATATTAAAAGTGCCCGCGGTTTCAAGAGTAGCCGCGCTGATCTGTTCCGACAGATCGGCGGCGGCCACAAGTTTCTCCGCCCAGCTCATGCCGAAATTAGGGATAAACACAACCCGCATCTGCTCGTTGACATCTTTATCGCTGTTTATAAGCCCTGCGGTAATATTTATAAGATGAATAATCTGCTTTGCCAAAAAATCTGACGGCGACGCTTTACCAGCAAAAATATGAAGACGCGGATTACTCAAAACCGCTCCGTTCTTTACTAAGAGGTAACGGTGCAGAATGTGCATGATGTGAAGAAAATGACGGTTAGAGATATGAATCGTTCTGCTTTGAATATCAAAAAACATATTCGCGTCTGCACTCACGCCAAGCGACTCTTTAAGAGCGCCGCAAAGCGCGGCCTTTGCCTTGCACTTTACGCTGTACAGCTCTTTGAGAAGTCTTTGATCTGTAGTAAACGATTCTAACCGTTCAAGCTCTTCGGGCTTGCGGACCCACGCGTCGCCTATTGTTTTTGTAACAAGATTTGAGAGAGGCTTATTTGCGCACAAAAGCCAGCTGCGGTGCGACGCGCCGGCTGTGTTATTTACAAATTTTTGAGGATAATGGGCGCTGTGAGTAGGAAAAACGAGTTTCTTTAAAAGCGCAGTCTGAGCCGCGCTTACACCGTTAACCGTATTGGAACCAAGTACCGCCATATCTGCAAGACGGATCCTCTTAACCTCACCCTCCTCAATTAAGGAGAGATTACGCAGAAGCTCGGTATTATTACCGTGCTCTTTGCGCAGAGTGTCGAGATGCTCCTGGTTTATGTCGTATATCATCTGCATAATACGGGGTAAAGTCTGCTCCAATTTGTATACGGGCCAAGTTTCAATATCATCCCGGCGCACAGCGTTTGAGGTGTAGGAGAAGATATTCTGCGTCATCTCCCACGCCCTTTTCCACTCAACCCCCTCCTGATCGACAAGTATGCGCATCATCTCGGGGATCGCAAGTGAACAGCGGCTGCCGCTCATCTGTACGGCGATCTTTTTATCAAGCTCCAAAACATCTTTAAAATTTCTCTTATGCCGGCGCACAATATCCTGAACCACGGCGCTTACAAAGAAATACTGCTGCCGTATACGCAAATCGTGCGCGCGCTTTACATCCTCTTCAGGGAACAAAACCTTTGTGAGACGCCCGCTTTGAGATTTCTCCTCACAAGCCCGAACATAATCGTTATGATTAAAATAATCGGGCAAAAACTCCTCCGACGGACGCGCAGACCACAGACGCAGCGTGTTGACAGTCTGATTTCTGTATCCTACAACCGGAACATCGTAAGGAACCGCGTAAACCTCCTCGGCGTCCTCCCACCTGTAGGTGCCAAGCGGATTGCTCTCGTCGATTCTTTTGATACTGCCGGAAAATTTTACAACACACTCATTCTCCGGACGCACAATCTCCCAGGGGTGACCCTTGTGAAGCCAGTCGTTCGGGTGCTCAATCTGAACCCCGTTTTTTATCTCCTGCTTGAACTGCGCGTAATCATACCGCAAACCGTATGCCATTGCAGGCACCCCAAGGGCAGCCATCGATTCAAGCATACAGGAAGCGAGCCGTCCCTTGCCGCCGTTGCCAAGATCAAGGTCATCCTCTTCGGCGTAGATCTCATCGATAGACGCCCCCATAGAATCTACAGCGCTTGTGAGCGCCTCCTCTATTCCCAAATTGACCATGTTTTTGTTGAGGCTCTTCCCAAAAACATACTCCATCGACAGATAATAAACCCTGCGGCGTTCGGCGTAATTTCTTTGTGTATTTATCCAGCGGTCTACAAGCTCGTTTCTCACGGCATAGCACAGCGCCATAAACTTATCGTAGGTAGTGGCGTTAGCCCCATCCTTTGCAAGAAAATAGCGAAGGTAGCGAATGTACATACCTCTGAGATACTTATAGTCCATTAAACGCGGTCCTGTTCTCCGTGAACACCGATGTATAGGGCCGATAAGATCAGCCCAAATTAATTTAATAAAACGGTCTCTTTAAATTATACCACCATATATAACATTATGGCATAGAAAAATAGTTTATTCCCCAATCAAACAACCACTTTTTTTTCTTTTTTAACTGTGATAAGCGGGACGCCGGATTGGTCTTAAAAATTTACACATCGCAATGATTGCAAAAGGAGAATTTTAACTGTGATCAGCGGGACACGGGATTGGTACTGTGAACGGCACGCGTTTACACTGTGCCGCTAAGCAGCAAAGCCGCCCCTGCGCGCAGCTGAGTGCGGTGCAGTGTACCAAAATGAGAGGGATGCGGCAACGCCGCATCCCTCATCCTCATCCTTTAAAAGGAGATTATTCTATCGTAATCGTAGTAATTGAGTAAGCGGGAAGTGAAACTTTCATGCCCGGCTTTACGTCAATAGTTGATACCGTGGGCCCTTTGCCCGCTTTGCCCGGAGAACCGGCCGTTTCAGGCGTAAGCACCTGCATCTTCGCTTTACCGGCGAAATTAGGGATATTAAGCTCTGCCGCAACAACGGTTCTTGGCCACTTGTTAATTAACATCAGAGACTTTCTCTTGCCATCCTGTGTGAGATAGCTTGAGACGTTGTCATCCCCTGTTTTTGACTCAAGAAGCGACCCGCGGCCAAGGCTGTGGCTCGCCATCTTGAACGCCCAGTAAGACGAACGCGGGATATTACAGCCGTCCGGCGCGCCGCGTCTTGAGAGGTAACCGTAGTCACCGCCCTCAGGAGTGATGTCGTTATGTACGTCCCAGTAAGAAGCCTGCTCAATGTTGACCTTTGTAAGCATACCAAGATAGTCGGCCACAAAAAGCGCGTTTACGATGCTCATAGTCTGCGGACCGGGGTTGAAGTCAACCGAGTTCCACTCTGTGAGCCAAATTTCGTACTTCTTGCCCTTAACGCCGTACTCCTCAAGCTGCTTGCGGACACTGCCCAAAATATCGGGCAGAGTCTGCGGCGATGCGAGAAGACCCGCGTCGTTCTCCTGACCCGCGTGCTGCGGATAGTGGTGAACGTTCACACCGTCAACAACATCCTTCAAATGCTTGAAAGTCTCCTTGTTCCACTCTCCGTCAAGCATCCAAACCGCGGTGATCTTGATGGATGGGTCAGCTTTCCTCATTTGGATAGCAAATTCACGCGCGCGTTTGCCGTAATCATCACCGGTAGTAACGTTAGGGTGCCATGCGCCGTAGAGCTCGTTTCCAATTTCCCAGTACTTAATGCCGGCATTCTTCTTCTTGGCGTGAGCAACCCAGGCGGCTGCCTTTTCCGGCGTACCGGTGCCAAAGTTTACAGTGATCATACCGGTAGTGTTTGTCTTCTTGCAAAATTCAAAGAATTGATCTGTATCAACCATCCATGTATTAGAGTTCAAAATCTCTTCCCAGTCGTCATCGTCTGCGCGCAGACCGCCCGGGTAACGCAGAACGTGGTGGTTGACGTCTTTCACAAACTTCTCTGTCTCGGGGAGCAGAAGATCGGCGTCCCAAAGAGCTACGTTAATACCGAAAATACCTTCGTTAATTTTCTTTGTGACAACTTTGCCAAAGTCGCCGGCGATCTTGAGATCCTTATTGGCAGGCTGCGGTTTTGTCTTCGCCTCACGGTCATTTGTCAGGCGCACGTTGTCTACACGGAAAGTACCGCGTGAACCTTCACCGGCAGGTTTGAAGTCAAGCACCTGTACGCCGTCAAGGTCAAACAGACCGTTCTGTATAGCTTCCGGCGGCTGATAGTACGGGAACTTGCTAAAGTTTCTAAACGGTACAACAACCTCGTTCCAGCCTCTGTTGCCGCCGCTTGCCGCAACAAAGAGCTCGCCGTCTCTGTCCCCTACCTGCACCGTGATCGGCTGGTAAGGCTTATCTGTCCAAAAATCAAACTTAAGACCCCAATGCTTTGTCCAGTCGCGATGTTCCATCGGACGGTTGTTCTCTACATAGTTATAGAGGAAGTCAACCCAGTCATTAAGACGGTAAGTCATCTCAAGCGCGAACTTGCCGCCGTTTTCGGCGCCCGACTCACTAAACTTAAACGAACCTTCCGACTTGGGCCCGTGAGAAACAGTCCACTTGCGGTCAAGCTCTGTCTCAAAGTCATGCAGCATAATATCCGGAGCGTCGGACTTGAACGCGTTCCAATAATCTTCAGGATTTACGTAACCGGGGATAGATTCTATAACCTTAATGTCGCTGATGTAAAAAACAGCGGGTTCGGTGTTAGGGATGTTTCTGTTTCTCTCATGGTTACGCGCGATGGAGATACGGAACTCCTGAATCTTCGACCAATCGACAGGAGACATAATCTCAGCCTGTCTGTTAGCGTCCCAGTAGCGGCCGCTCGCGTTGAACTGACGGATAGGAACCATGAACAGGTGCCAATCTTCGCCCATCGTACCGTAGTCGCCGGTAAGAACCATTGTCTGTGTTTTAACATCGTTGCCCTTATTGTCAAGCAGACCTACGCGCAGATCAAAAAGACCCGGCCCCGCACGGCCCCAAAACGCCAAGCCGCCGGTGGTGCCTTCCTTGCGCAGACCCGAAAGGTCGATGTATTTGCCTTCACCAATTGAGAACGATACGCCTGAATACTGGTTATGATCAATATACATTGCCATAACTGATTCGCGGTTTTCGGTCTCCTGTATTCTGTTAGCGGTTCTGCCGCCGTATACGTATGTAAAACCGCCGGGAACAACATCACCCTTGTTGGACATATTGCCGTTAGCGATCACTTTTATACCCGCGGGCTCCCTGTCTCTTGGAACATTGGGCAGAGTGTACTCACGTGAAACCCAGTCGGCCGCCGCCGCCGCCGCAATATCCTCAGCAGATCTCGGCGCGAAAACGTTGCTTACGATAAAAATATCATCAATCCAAACGCGGAAAGAGGGGTTCTCACCCTTGTTGATCTGAAGACGGAACTCTGTAACCATATCCCACTGGAACGGCTCAGGTACCTCTACGCGCGCTTTAGCGTCCCAGTACATACCTCTTGAGCCAAAATCGCGCAAAGGTATGCTGACAAGCCGCCACTCATTGGTGATACCGCCGTAGTTACTGAGCGGAACACGAACAACGCTCTTCTTGCCGTTGTTGTTTTCATCATCTGCCAAAGCCGCCCAGGCAACCTCGCCGCCGCGCTCGCCCTTAATCCAAAACTGAAGCGCGCCGGTTTCAATGAAAGATCTCATATCGTACATCATGTTCCACAGACAGACGGCACCGCCCGAGTAATCGTCGGCTATAAGATCAAACTGCAACGCCGCTTCGCCGTGCTTAACATGAGCGGCATTCTCGGTAATCTCGACCTTTGAAGCCTCAGGATAAACATACTGGAAACCGCCCGCGACAAAATCTTCGTCAAAGAAACGATACACAACTCTCGATTCGCCCATTGCTGTTGATGCCGCTCTCGTACCCGTAGCCGCCGCTCCCGCACCGGCACCCGTTGCCTGCAGCTGCACCCCGCAGCTGATGAGCAGAGCGGTCAGCGCGAAAATAAGCGACGCTGTAATTAGCTTTGCGTGTTTTTTCATTAGTATACCTACTCCCTTACTATGAATGGTTTAGAATGTGACTGTTAAAAATAGTTCCGGCTGTACTGCTTTATATGTTAATTTAGGCTGATCATTAAATTCCGCCCTCTCACCGCCGACTCTGTTGAATTTGGCGATAATAGCTCCGCCGTCGGCAACCCTGTACTGAACGCCCGCGGCGAAATTAGTAAAAGTATACTCAGGACCATCCACCTTGCCGTCAAAACCCTTAGTGTTCATAACAAGCTGCTGGTAACCGAAAAGCAGGCTGAAACGGTTGTGGAACCGGTAGTTGAGCTCACCGGCAAGAAGAGTGTTCTCTTCTTTTGATTTGCCAAGCTCTGTATTATACATGCCATAAGAGCCGCCTACTATAAGAGACGGCCCGACAGCAGGCGCAAACTTCGCGATATCTACGCTCGCGCCGCCGGCAACTTCCATAAAGTCAGCTTTTTCTCTCTTGGTAACATCACCGACATCATTGAACGCGACGCCAAACTCTCTCATTGTTTTAAGCATTGCGGCTTTTACCCCAACGCTTACAGCGTTATTCAAAAACAATCCGTCAAGATTTATTACCGGACCGCTGCGGTCGGCAGTTGCGAGACCGCCGGGCAGAGCGCTCTGAAAGACGCTTAAATCGGCGTCTTCATAAGCTGACTCCGATAGTATGGCAACGTTGTAAGCGGTTTTAGTCTGCGGCTGTATACCGGTATGAGAGTACTGCGACGGCACATATTTGAAAACAGTTCTGTAGATAGCGTCAAAGGGGTTCTTTGCGCCCAAACCGTTCAAACCGTTCTCGTTATTCATGATCGCGTGCTGGAAAAACACAGGCGTCTGCGCCGCGTCATTTCTGAACGTTGAATCGTTATTAATAAAAGTTCCGCGAAGCTTAACAGAACCGACGTCGTCTCCAAAAGCGAGACGCACAAAGAGTCCGGCGTTAACAGCCATACCGTCAACGGTAGAATCTTTCACCTCAGTATCGGCGATAGGCCCGTCAAGCCAAGCCTTTCTGTCTTTCGAGAGAGCGGCTTCGAAATCTACGCCGAACTTCACAAAATCACTCTCCATGAAAAAACGGTTATCAGCGTTAAAACGGCCGCTGAAAACATTTGTAGACTGAGACGCGGTATCGGCTGCTTTCTCAAGACCGCTGAAGCTCTCTTTGTGGTCGAATATCGCGATATTGGTGATTCCAAGGCCAAGCCCCTTATAAATCTGCGTTCCAAGAGTCGCGCCTATTAAATATTTGTCAAACTGCGACACTGGAGACCCCGGTCTTTGCGGCGGGGGAAGCACGCTTGACTCCCTTGTTCCCGGAGACGCAAGACGCGCGCCGAATACATTCGCCTCAACCTCTTCCAAAAGAGGATAGAGACGCGCCTTAAAGGAGAGATCCATACCTTGCAGCAAACGGTTATTGCCGCCGATAAACGACTCCGCCATCGCGAACCTGCGGTTCATGGCGAAAATTTCCGGCTCGTAGAGAAACTCCATGTCAGGCGACCAAAGAGTAAGCGGTGAAACCCTCTTTTTGTAATCACCCAAACTGTAGCTTATGATGCCGCCCATCAGAGAGCCGTCCATGCTCAGCCAGCGGGTAGTAATCGGATTGTGAACATCGCCGAAGAAATTTCTCCAGTCTTGATGTAAACGAAATACCGCGCGTCCGCTGAAAGCGTTGTTCGGCCTCGCGGCGATGTCAAAATCAACGCTTGTGTACTGCACAGACTCGTTGCTTTTGCTCGTAGCCGTTTTTTCTACCGCGCTCTGAGAAACAGTTGAGCTGAGGTACTGCGAACGGAACTCACCGCTAAAGTGAATGCCCGCCTTGTTGACAGCACGGTCAAACTGCGCACTGAGCGCGTCAACCCGCTCATCAAGAGATTCCGCCGCCCATGCACCAACCGACAGTGTAAGAGCGAAAAGGAGAACTTTTTTCATGGTAGTTAACCTTTCTTGCCTTGATAAAGTATTTCGATTCAGTTTATTTGCTTTTTTAATGTTCATCTTTACCCCTTAAAAGAACGCTTTGACTTCAAGTGAAATTACCGGGGTGCTCCAGTCGTTTTTAAACGAACTCTTTATATTGCCGCTGCCGTCTGTATATCTGCTTTCTTCTCTATCTCTGCCTTCGTCGGCGGCAGCTATGGTTGTCTTGTGCTTCCTGTAAAAATCGTTGAGCCCCCTGTCCTCAAAATTCATCCATTTTACACGGCCGTGCAGCCCCACGCGCGCAACCATATCCCAGTCAAAGCCGATACCTAAAGCAAGACTGCGATGGTCAATCGGAACCAAAACAAAATTATCGGCAGTTATGGGATTATAAACGAAGCCTTTTTCCGGGTCATAAGGGTCGGCAGGGTCAACAGCTAAAGGATTAAGAAAACCGGTAATACTGCCATCGTCCGCGTCACGGGAAACCATCATCCATGATCTCTGCGAGCGCCAGTTCTCATAACCGAAAAGCCCTAAGATATAGAAACTCTTGCTGAGAGCTACCGCCGGCTCAACTCTTAAATACTTGGACCAAAGCAGCATGTCTTTAGCGTCGTCGGTAAAACTTACCGGCTTCACAGAACTTGAGACCCCGTTTATACCAAAATAAGTGCCTATAAGCAGATCATTTTTGTAATTTACAAACGGCCCGATATCGTAAGCGGCTTCAAGCTCAAGGTTAAAAGTGTACTTCTTGCTCTCCGGAACATACGATGTATTTGTAAGGCTTGTTCTAACAGTATCATCAACACGCCCGGTTGATGGGTTGTAGATATAAAACTGGTCAAAAGACTGATTTCTTACACTTGTCTGACCGGCTCGAACCCCTGCGGCCTGCCTTTTAACCATGAAGTTGCTGTAGGCTTCCTCAGCACTGTTATACGACACGAAACTTTCGAACATTCCAAGATAGTCGCTTCTTAAACCGCCCGCGCCCGGCCCCGCGACAAAATCGTTATGAGTGCCCAATGTAGAGGCGCTCGTAGCAATCGCGAAACTCTCATCGCCCAAACGTCCGAAATAGCGTCTGCCCGACTTTACAGAGTTGTCGATAAGAGAGTTACCCCATCTGTTGTATGAGCTTTGGAAAAATGAGTACATATCGTAACCATGAAGGCGGTAAGGGAAAAAGAGCTGATCTCTGCCCTCTTCAATATTAAAATGCTGACCGTACTTAAGCCTCAAATGACCGTACCCGAGCACTCTCGGCGCTAACGTCAAATTCACTCCGGCCATATTCTGAGTATAAGGCGAACCTTCGCCTCTCGCGATAAACTTACCCGCACCCATCAAATTTGCCCCGTAGGCGAAAAATCCATCTACCGGCGTAGCAAAAGAGAACGGTGAATAAAACCCTTTACCGATATAGGCGAGATCCGCCTGAATCGGCAAAAAGCCGTGATAATTAAGCCGCGTGTAAACAGCGGGCACAAAATCACTGCTTGAGCTCCCTTTTTCCGTGTACCAATCCGGTCTGCCCACCCGGCCGTCTATTACCGCTGTCGCAGTGCCGGGACGAGCGGTAGTATCTACCCACCATGTAGTATCTATTACACTTAAAGCGACATCCGCGTGAATCGAAAACTTCTCGTTTACCGGGCCTCTTATATCAACTGAGTATACTTTGGGTTCTTTGTAAAATATAGAGTCGGAACCCCCGAATTCAGTGAGTAAATGGTAAGTATTAGGATTTGATTTAAACGCGTAAAGCACATCATCCTTATATGTAATACCTACATAGTTGAGACCAAGAGTAAGGTCACCGAACATATTGCTCTTCGCGAGACGCCCGTGAACTACATGACGGTAGGAATCACCGATACCGTGGCTTTTTGAGGGACTCTCAAGAGCCGATCCGCCGTCCGCGTAACCGAGATCACCGCCGAAATCAACAAATTCCCGTTCGAAGTTGTCGTAACGCTCAAATGTTCCATAAACAAAGTTGGCGTAAAGACTCGCCGGCAAATTTATACTCTCTACATTTATGCCGTTAAAGGGCCTTTTATTCCAAGCCGCGCGCCCAAGCCTCTCCCCCGTCGCAATGTTATACTCATAGTAGCGCGAAATAGGCTGCTCTATTTCAAACGGAAGATATTCCCATGCGAAATGGCGCGGCTGAGCTTTCCATACTGTAAACGGAGAAGCCTCTGTCCACAGAGTATTGCCCATTCTTACCCAAAAAGCCGCAGGGGTAGTACGCACCGCGATACCCGCGTTCAGGTCTTCGCTTATAGAGACACTGTTTCTGCTCTTGTCATGCCTGTACTGGTAAGGAGAAAAACCGTCATCGCCCGGAATATATCTGTAACTTCCGGTCATAGTATGATGAAACCCGATTCTTGACCACAGAACAGTGTTTCTTCCCGGACGCGCCACCATTCCAAGACGAACAAAATTCTCGCCGCCCTCCCAGCCGGACTGCATATGCGACCTGTCGGACTGCATAAACCCCGGAGCGCCGAAACCGAGATTGTGATACTGCACCTTAAGCCTCGCGTCTCCGGCAAAAGAGATAGGGCTCGACCCCCCAGACATAAGCGTCGAGAGTACTTTGTCTTCCAAAGCATCCACCGACATCTCCATGCCTTCAACCTTTTCGGCAGCGGAGCGGTGCGGCGATGCGCCAAGCGCAAAAGGCAGCGCCAAACCCACTGCCGCAGTAATAGCCGCGCGTGTTACGCGTTTAATAAAAATAGCCAAACGGACCTCCATACTTTTTTACAAAATGACCGTTTTAGTTAATGATAGTTTCAGTTCCTGTAACAACAGCACTATAGAAAAACCATTGTATATTGTCAACGGCAGCCGCAAAGCCGGCCGCAAGACAATATTTGAATATAAATAATTGTATAACCGTGCGCACTAAAAATCAATTGGTATTATAAAAATTTTCACGCGCAGGGCGGATTAAATTATCTTTACAAGTCATTTCGGGGGCGGGGTTCCTTTTTTTAATACCTTAAATATCTTGATTTTTCAGGATAATTGCTCTTTGCGGCATTGGTAATGTATGGTTATTTGTTTTTTGAAATTAATGGAACTCCCCGAAATAGGGGGTATGGATGATGGAGGTGCGGGGCAGTTATTATCTTTTAAATTCAGATTTATTCTTTCGTCTGCTTTCAATAAACGTAAGTGCTGATTCTTCATCTCTGTTGACAATAAGTTCTTCGGGGAAATTGACTGCCGCGAGTAATGGTCTTACAGACTCATCCGTTCCAAGCTCATGGATAGCGTGTGTGTCGCTGCATACTGCTATTTGACAATTCTCATGAAGACACGCTTTTATAAGCTCCTCGGCTTCGCCGATTTCGCTTCTCGCGTAAAGGATTTTTGAATTGTTGAGTTCAAGCGCTGCCCCCCTGCTCTTCGCTTCGCGGGCGAGTCTGCGATAGTCAACCGGATAATGAGGATCATTTGGGTGGGTGATAATATCAACACAGGGATTTTTATGGATAGCCGCAGCAAGCATATCCGTATATTTTTCGCGTCCCAAACCCTTTTCCGTATTGGGGTGAATGCCAAGAAGCACAATGTCGATAAACGACATAAATGGGCGCGGAAGATCAATCGTACCTTGATCATCAAGAAGATTACACTCAACGCCTTTTAATATCTTTACATCGGGACAGGGCGATTTGAACCGCTCAAAAAACGGGTTATTGAGCCGTCCGCCCATAGTAAGCCCGTGATCGGTAACAGCAAAGCCTTTCATGCCGATAGCTTTAGCCTGCTCAAGAAGCTCTAAGACGGTATGGATCCCGCAGACGCTGTAAATTGAGTGTACGTGCAGATCGAATTCGATCATCTGTTTTTATCCACCTAAAAAAAGGCACCCCAAAGGGGTGCCATCATAAACCCCCGGGCATCGCCCGGGGTTATACTAAAGAAATAACGATATTACTTCTTCTTACCTTTTTTAGCTACCTTCTTGGCAACTGCTTTCTTAGGAGCAGCGGCCTTTTTAACAGCAGCTTTCTTCGCGCCTTTTTTAGCAGCTTTCTTCGCAGGAGCTTTTGCCTTCTGCTTTACCTTGATCTCTGCGTGAGCAATCGCGAGACGCGCGAGAGGTACGCGGAATGGTGAGCAGCTGACATATGTAAGACCAATACCGTGGAAGAACTCTACAGAAGCGGGATCGCCGCCGTGTTCGCCGCAAACGCCAACTTTAAGGTTAGGCTTAACAGCGCGGCCTCTCTCCATTGATATTTTAACAAGTTCACCAACACCGCTCTGGTCGATGCTTGCGAACGGATCCTCAGGGAGAATCTTCTTCTCAAGGTAATCGCCAAGGAACGTACCGATATCGTCGCGGCTGAAGCCAAATGACATCTGTGTAAGGTCGTTTGTACCAAATGAGAAGAACTCAGACTCTTTTGCAAACTCAGCAGAAAGCAGACAGGCTCTTGGGATTTCGATCATTGTACCGTAGAGACAGTCAATTTTCTTAATGCCCATCTTTGTCTTAACTTCAGCCATCACCTTGTCAAAAATGACCTTGTGATCCTTAAGTTCTTTTGCTTCGCAAGTAACAGGAACCATGATTTCAGCAGTTACTTTTACACCCTCTTTGTCAAGTTCCGCTGTAGCTTCGAGAATTGCGCGCATCTGTACTTCAGAGAGTTCAGGATAAGTTACGCCAAGACGAACACCGCGGTGTCCTAACATCGGGTTGACTTCCTTGAGTGATTCACCGCGCTTTTTGATTTCGTCAACAGAAATCTTGAGCATGTCGGCAAGTTTCTTCTGAAGATCCGCGCTGTGAGGCACGAACTCATGAAGAGGCGGGTCTAAAAGACGGATTGTAACAGCATGAGGAGACATCGCCTTAAGCGTTGCCTTGAGGTCTTTCTTCATCATCGGGAAGAGTTTGTCAAGCGCCGCGCGGCGTTCTTTTGTGCTGTTCGCGAGAATCATCTGACGCAGGTATGCCAAAGGCTCTTCGCTGCCTTCACCGTAGAACATGTGTTCGATACGGAAGAGACCGATACCCTCAGCGCCGAAGTCGCGTGAAAGTTTTGCGTCTGACGGTGTATCCGCGTTAGCGCGAACTTTCATCTTGTTGCCGTACTTGTCGATAAGTTTCAAGAACTCTTTGAGACGCGGGTTCTGTGTAGCGTCGATCATCGGGAGTTTGCCTTCGTAAACCGCACCCTTTGTGCCGTTAAGTGTGAAGACGTCGCCCTCTTTATATGTCTTACCCTTAACAGTAACGCACTTCTTGTCGAAGTCAATTTTGAAATCGGCGGCGCCTACGATACAGCATGTACCCCAGCTGCGCGCAACGAGCGCGGCGTGGCTTGTCATACCGCCGCGGGCTGTGAGAATACCCTGAGCGGCGCGCATACCGGCGATATCTTCGGGGTTGGTCTCATCGCGGACGAGAAGAACTTTCTCACCTTTTTTCGCCCAGTCTACCGCATCCTGCGCGGTAAAAACGATACGGCCTGAAGCGCCGCCGGGACCGGCAGGAAGACCTTTACCGACGAGAACAGCCTTCTTCTCTGCGGCAGGGTCGATAACCGGGTGGAGGAACTCGTCAAGCTGAGCGGGCTTTACACGCAGGATAGCTGTATCTTCGTCGATAAGCTTCTCTTTGAGCATATCAATAGCCATCTCAACAGCGGCGATACCTGTGCGCTTGCCGTCGCGTGTCTGAAGCATCCAAAGTTTGCCCTCTTGAATTGTGAATTCAAGGTCCTGCATATTTCTATAGTGCTTCTCAAGTCTCTTTTGGATACCGTCAAGTTCTGCGTAGAGCTTGGGCATACCCTTTTCAAGCGACTTAAGGTGAGCGGTGTGCTCGTTCTTTGTTGATTCGTTAATCGGAGCCGGCGTACGGATACCGGCAACAACGTCTTCACCCTGAGCGTTTACAAGATATTCACCGAAGAACTTGTGCTCGCCGTTTGCGGGGTTGCGTGTGAAAGCCACACCTGTTGCGGATGTATCGCCCATGTTACCGAATACCATCGCCTGAATGTTAACCGCTGTACCCCAATCGTGAGGAATACCCTCAATGTTGCGGTAAGCGACAGCGCGCTTTCCATTCCAGCTCTTGAACACCGCGCCGATTGAACCTTCAAGCTGCTTCATAGGATCATCAGGGAACGCTTTGCCCATAACTTCCTTAATACGTGTCTTGAACTGATCGCAGAGAAGCTTAAGATCGTCTGCTGAGAGATCCGTATCAAGCTCAACGCCCTTTTTCTTCTTCATGGCATTCATTATGCTTTCGAGCTGGTGGCGGATACCATGACCGTCTTTAGGCTCGATACCTTCCGCCTTTTCCATAACAACGTCAGAATACATCATCATAAGACGACGATATGAGTCGTAAACGAAACGGGGGTTATTGGTCTTTTTGATGATTCCGGGGATAGTTGCCGAGCAAAGACCGATATTGAGAACTGTTTCCATCATACCGGGCATAGACATACGCGCACCGGAGCGGCCTGCAACAAGAAGAGGGTTATTCGGATCGCCGAACTTCATGCCCATAACTTTTTCGACATTTTTCAGCACTTTTGTAACTTCATCCATAAGTCCAGCGGGAAACTTTGACTTGTTAGCGAAGAAGTCAACACAACACTCTGTCGTGATTGTAAAACCAGCCGGAACAGGAATTCCGCCAATGTTGCACATCTCAGCAAGGTTAGCGCCCTTACCGCCAAGAAGATTCTTCATCTCCTTGTTTCCGTCTGCCTTACCAGGACCGAAAAAATACACGTACTTTTTAGCCATTCACATCCTCCGAAAAGCTTTTGTTTGGTTAGAGAAAATTGACAAACAGTAATGATTGTCAGGTTTGTTTAACTTAATAATATAAATCTATTAAGGATGCGAATCAAGAGGTAAATTGCAAATAAGAATGAAAAGTAGCAAAAAGTATTAAAGTTTTTGAAAAAAGTGACTATAAAGGCGGTTTTCCAACTGTTTTTTCCGCTTTTTCTCAGCTCAGCCGCGCCGGATGCTCTCCAAAACATACAGCTTCGTAAATCCAAACTTCACTCTTTTTCCACTCATCTTTACCCGCGCCGGCTTTTAAGGCGAGGTGTTCCAGAAATGTTACTTTATCGGGAAGCTGTTCCCATACATGAGGCAGAAATGTTGAGCGGTGATAACCGATTTTTAAAATTACTCCATGAACGCAAGGCTTAAGTTTCGATAACAGCTCCCCGGACGAACTGAACGCGAGCGGCCTGGGTACAGTGAGAACAGATATCTCGATTTTGATGTGATCAAGCTCTGCCAAGCTTACCTGAGGAAAACGCGGATCGTACATACCGGCGTTTACCGCGTTATTTATGATTGATTTGTAAAGCGGTCCGTTGGGTTCAATATTTCCGATGCACCCTCTCAGCCTGCCGTTAAGAGTGGTAAGAGTGACAAAACAGCCGCGCTCCTGTGTAAATTTTAATTGATAAGGCAGTTCGTCAGGTTTGGGCTCCGGGATATCTTTATCGTTAACAGCCGATGAGAGCGCGCCGCGCGCTAAATCAAGCAGATACTTTTCTTCATCAGGCTCAAAATTTTCAATCATCCCAAAACCTCTCTTATCCAGCATCTTTTTTGTTGACATAGATAATGCTTGCGTATCCCACTACCCTGTCAGGATCGCCGTACCGCGGCGCGGTTTCGTATGATGTGCGGGCGTCAAGCAGCTGCGGAGAAAGCCCCATACGCTCAGCCAAATTCATAACGACTCGTATCGCGTCCTCACCGCATCCGTCAATAGGCCCGTCAACATCTCCTGCGGTAATGGTACTTATGCTCTCATCATCAACCCTGCGCGCCTTATCCTGATTAAAAAAATGAGACAAATCGCTTGATGCTATAACAAGAACGGTATCACCCATAAACGGCAAAAGCATACCGGCTGCCGCGGCAGGATCAACAACACCTGTGAGAACAGGGACTATTGTAAATTCATTAAGCAATACCTGCAAAAAAGGGAGCTGGACTTCAAGGCAGTGCTCCTTCTCATCAACACCAAATATATCACGGCAGACAGGATTGCTTTTTAGCTGACTGACGATATCTTTGTTTAATTTTACTTTGCCAAGTGGAGTCTCAAAATAATCAACATCACTGATATACAGTCCGTTAAACCGCTGATAATGCGATGGGCCGATAATAATAACTGTTTTTATATTCTTGGAGACGCAGGCGTATCCTCGGGCGGCAACAGCGCCTGAAAAAACATATCCCGCGTGAGGAGCAATCAGCACATTTACAGCAGGGAACGTATTAGCGTTAGCGCCCTGGAGTGACCGGGCAGCTGATAAATATCCCTCAATATCTTCACGCAGCTGTGCCGGCGATGATGGATAAAACCGGCCCTCTACAGCTGCTTTTCTTATACTCATAGAGTTATTTCGCCTCAAAAAAACGCTGACTTGTTCCGCCTGAACCTATGGCAAGCTTTACCCGCTTAAGACACTTGGGGCACATCCCCTCGTAAGCGTCGCCTTTTCTGTTTTTGTAGATTCGGCAATAGACGCTGCAGCATGTAAATTTCATCCCGATAAACGGTCTGGGTTCACGGGACACGCCTTGCTGATTACTGCCGCTATTGTTGTCCATACAACCCGTTTTCCTTGACATACGCGAGAACCGCGTCCGGCGCTAAAAATTTACATGAGATACCGTTTTTAAGATACTTGCGCAATATTGTGGAACTTAACCCCCACTCCGGACTGTCAAATGTTTCAATGTCCGCGTTTTTCAGAGCGCCGGGGCGGGCAATATCGTAGCCCGGACGCTTAGCCGCGCAGAGCGTTACTCTGTTTAAAATTTCATCGGAGTAATGCCATGTGAGAATCTCGGACAGGTTATCCGCGCCTATAATAAAATGTAATTTGGCGTTTGGATATTCGGCACTTAGCTCAGAGATTGTATCAACAGTATAAGCGCAGCCGTTTTTTTTGACCTCGCCCTCCCAAATAGTGAAATAGGGAAGATCCTTAACAGCGAGTTCTAACATTTTTAACCGGTGGGGAGCGGAAGTCGTGACTCCCTGTTTATGAGGAGGAATACCGGCGGGAACAAAAATCACCTGTTCAAGCCCGAAACTGCTCTTGGCAAGCTCCGCTATGGAAAGGTGCCCAAAGTGAACCGGGTCAAACACACCGCCTAAAATGCCGATACGTCTCATAATCACTCTGCATCTTCAGTTTCTGTTTTCTCTGTTTCGGGCAGAGCCTCTTCTTCAATGTCAACATCAGCATCTTCCGTGATAATCTCTATGACTTCAGCGGATTTAGGGGTATCGGGCGCTTTGAATTTTTCCTCACTTTTCACCGGTTCTGAGGGAATTTTTATGATTCGTTCCTCAACAACCCGCTCTTTAACAGCCGGTGGCGCGGTAACAGGTTCCTGTACAGCCCCGGCTGGCGGCGGCTGTTGAGTTTTTGCCGGGAAAAAGAGAAATCTTCTCTTTGGCGGAACTTGATTCATAGGCTGGTTGAGTCTGAATACCACCGTTTCGATCCGCTTTTGCAAGGGCTCGCTAAAATCCGCCGTCTCAATTTCATCAAGAGTCTCCCGCGCGTCTTCTACGCGCCCTACGGTAACAAGCGCCTCAAGCATTGCGACTGTCGCCTCCGGGATAAACTTTGAGTTGGGGAAATCGGCAAGCAGAGAGTTAAAATAGATAAGGGAGGCGCTGTGCTCTTTTTGCCTGCGGTAGAACATCGCGTTGCGGAACTCTTTTTCGGCAAGTTTTTCATTTGACAGAGTGTGAAAATGACGGGCGCTGTCGGCAAAAACTCCGTTAGGGTATCGATCCAAATAATCGCCCAAAAGTCTTAACGCCTCTTTTGTTTCAGTCTGATCGCGGTTCCATCTGTTCGATCTTAAATAACGCATTTGACCTAATCTGAAATAAGACTCCTCAATAAAAGGCGAGCGGGGATAATTCATCTGCAAATTTTCAAATTCAACGCGCGCGTCCGCGTACTGCTTCAGGCGGAAATGAGACATTGCCGTATGGTAATAAACCGTATCCATAAGAGAGCTGCCGCCGCACTGATACTTTATCTCATCAAGAATACGTATCGCATCGTTGTAGTTTCTTTTCTCTATGCGCGTCATTGCGGTTTCAAAGCGGGCGTTACAGTTGTAAAGTCCTTTTTTGATCAGCCTTTTGGGAGAGTTAGCGCAGCCGCTCACCATAATTGCGGCAACCGTCACAGTAACAAGAAACAACATCTTTTTAACATTCATAAAACCGATTTTTCCTACACTTTTCTGTTAATTTAAAACAAGAGTACGCTATATAATGCAATTTTATTTAAGTTCCGCAATATACTTTTTTGATCTCTCTACAAACTCACTCGCCGGATAACGCTCCACAAGCCGGCGGAACTCCGTTCTTGCCTGACCGTTTGCTCCAAGTTTATGGTGCGACAGCGCTATCTTGAATTGCGCCGCGTCCGCCTTTGAGGAGTGAGGGGTTGTAAAAACGTTGCGGTACGCCTCTATCGCCTCTTTCATTTTGTTAAGGCGGTAATAGGACTCCCCTATCCAGTACCACGAGTTATCAACGAATCTGCCCTGCGGAAATTTAGCGATGCAGTCGTTAAACACTTTTACCGCCTCTGTATAATTACGTCCGTTAAACAGACGCAAACCGCTCTGATACAAATCATACTCGGGAGAAGAGAGCAAGAGATCCTCCGTAGCCGGAGTAAATGCCGCTCTGGAAGGAGCCGGTTCCATAGGTCTTCTTGTAACAAGACGTTCATTCTCAAGAGTGCGTATATGGGCGAAAAGTTCTTTATACGCCTCTGTCAAAAGAGCAAGGCGCGTCTCAACCATCTCAATTTTCGCGGCGGAAACTGACGATATCTCCTCATTAAGAAGCGTAACCGCTTTTTCTAATTCCGCGACTCTCGCCGTAAGCGCCTCCGCCTCGCGTTTTAAAGCCGCCGCGGTTCTGAGAGCTTCATCGGAAGCCTCTTTTACCTGTATAACATCAATCTGCGGTAAAATAGACTCGTTGTCCATTCCGCGTTTTCTGGCTTCGGCTTGAAAGACCAAAACAGATAGACAAATTGTAAAAACAACTGCCTGACGCCAACGCACAAAAACTTTGCATTGTTTACGATCGTACAATTCGCGTGTTGTCATTTTACGCCTCCCTTTCATCCCTCACAATACACCCCGATCGGTCACCCCGCCCCGGGTTAAAACCCGGGGCTATAGACGCGGCAAAATCATTGAAAAATCTAACCGGATATTACTTATAACATTAAATATAATATATGCTGTCACGGATTGTCAGAAACGACCGCTACGGCGCGGTATAAAATGTTCTTTTTAACGGGCCTATAACCTTTCCTTCCTCATCGTGCTCCTTGACTCCGTCGTTCCAAAACCCGTGTCCCGGCGGGCCTGTTTTTATAAAATTCGGATCGTTAAACCGGTTTGTCTGATCTATAGCTGAGAATTGGTTGCCGCTTGTGCGGTTTCCGAAAAAGATGTTGTGCACTATGCGTGAGCGCCTCGCGCCCTCTGAGGTAAAAACTCCGTACTGCTTGTTAAAATAGATAACATTGTTCTCTACAAGAACCTGACTCGTCCCCGCGAGCATCACCCCGCAGTAACCGTTTTCCGCAATCACATTATTTGAAACACGCCCCCTGTGGGTACGGGTGGTCTCACAGTAAATCCCAGTCCAGTTATTGCGGAATATTATGTTATTGCGGATAATAGGCAGAGCGATAACGCAGTGTATTCCGGTTCTGTTATTTTTTATGATACAATTTTCAATCACCATTATAGTGTTTTCGCACTGAACGCCGGTGTAGCCGCCCTCTATCGTAAAGTGGCTAAGCACCGCCCCCTGCGCCCCCATTATAACCGGCTTTCTCCTGCTGCCGCGTATAATCGTGCGCTCCGCGTTCATTCCCATAAGTACAATATCGTCGCGCATCATAATAGGCCCTTTATAGATCCCCTCGCTCACTAAAACGGTATCACCCTCATGCGCGTAATCAAGCGCGGTCTGTATACTTTTCATCTGCTGAGGAACACGGATAACCTTAGACTGTTTAGCCTGACGGTCAGATATATTAGCAGTCAATGACGCGGGCAGCGCATCGCCTGACTCACTCCCCTGTACGGGCACAGCAGTAATTACAAATGTGATCAATACAAAAGCAGTAATGAAAAAACTTCGCCTCATATCATTTCATCCTTTCATGGATTTTTACGCAAGTATATACCTATAGTTAAAGATAAGACAAGTGTTTAAGCAATCGTTAAATATCAATCGCTTTATTATCCGGTTAAATTACTGTACTCAAGATATACTGAATAACGGCATAAATCTACACTGTGCCGCTAAGCAGCCTCACGGCCCTGCGTGCAGTGCGGAGATTTATGCCGTGTACCAGTATAGTAGCAAAAACGGTGCTAAAACAAGCCTCTCATTCCAATAAAATAGGCTGGGGGGCGGCGGTGTACAACACATTATTCCGCCCAATTTCAGATCAACGACCAAATTTTTGTTATCCGGTATTGCGTTTGTTATCCGACGTAACGGGCGGGGGTGAACCCCGCCCCTGCGATGTCGGATTTTACCGCAACACCGCATTACTGCCTGTATATTATCCTAAAAATTATTTCGGGACAATAACCCGCGCCTGCTCAACGGCATTACCGTTATTCATCCGCACCATGTAAAAACCGTTTGGCAGATTTTTCTGATTAAATGAGTGTGAATAGTTTCTGCCCGCTGTTGTGTTAATTCTTGCTGATGATATGACGTCGCCTTTCAGATTGTACAGCCTTAGCGTCGTCTCGCCGCTGTTTACCGCGCTGAAGTTTACGTTTACAGCGGATGATCTTGCCGATACGCTCATGGCGGATCTGTTGTTTATTGTACGTGTTGGAGTTTTGAGGCAGATGTTTGTTGATGTTGTCTGTCTCAAACTTACGTTGCTTATTATCACGTTATTCGTTGACCCGCCGAGATGGAACGCTAACTGCGCGTTAGGATCGGATGCGGCGGTCATTGTAAAAGGCATGCTGAAATCATGCGAAGTAGTTGTAAGAGCGAATTCATCACTTGCATAAGTATCCCAACCGGCAGCGCCGTCCCCAACTCTCTGAACTAAAACTCCCAAGTTTCTACCCCCACCCACAGACCGTGCAGTAAAAGTGAGGATATAGTTTCTGCCCTGCACCAATTCTACACCCCGCTGCGTAAGCTGCGGCTGCCACGGGTCGGCGCCGACAGCGGTGATGTTTATCGTAAGGTTGCCGCCGCTCACACTCGTAGCCGCGGTTCCGCCGTCAAGAGACCAGCCGGTGGGAATTGTTGTACCCGAGCCGGAAAAGTTGCCGTTAGTAACTAACTCCGCGTCGGGCGAACGGGTGTATGCCGCAGTGACGGTTCTCGCCTGACTCATCGTAACCACGCACGAGCCGGTGCCGGTGCAAGCGCCCGACCAGCCGCTGAACGTATAGCCAGCGTTGGGCGTTTGGGTGAGCGTTACGCTTGTGCCGGGGGCATAGCTTGCGGCATTCGGAGTTCTTGTTATGGTGCCGCCTGCCGCAGGGGTTACGCTGGTTGTGAGCGCGTGATTGCCGGGTGTGGAGCCGCCGCCGATAGTCAAAATATTCCTTGTCACACTCGCCGTGCCGCGGCCGTTTCTGCTGCCGGTATAGGATTCAACTTTCATCGCTACTTCGTATAACCTGCAATCCATAATCCTCATACCGACTCTTTCCCACTCCTCAAAGTGCCGGGAAACAGATATCATTCCGGTTGTTCTATGGCCGGTGGAGGTATTTCTCGGAACACTGAAGTATTGCTTAAAAGTGACATTGCCGTTTCCGGTCAATGCCCATCTGTTGATTCTGTCGGCAACCCAAAAATCATATTCGATACCATCAATTACAGCACTGCCTTTTCTTACGCCGCCGCCGGGGGCGTCACCGCCTGTACCGGGGTTATAGCCGCCGCGGTCTTGAATAATGTAGTACTCGATTTGATCGGAAAAATTTCTGGTAACACCGCTTTCATCCCTTGTCGGTATACCTCCCGGCGGGAAAAACGCCCAGCCATATACGCCAACCATTCTCGCGCCGTCATTAGAAGACCATGTGGAAGCAAAATCAATGCTTATATTACCGGCGGAATTGGGGGTTGGGCCTTGTGAAGCAGAGAAACTGGAGCCGCTCCATTTTCTGCCGGAACGGAAAAGAATGTTAAGTGTGTTATTCCACTCACACGTAAACGTCCCGCCTCTCGCGTTCGCGCCTTGACCGTTATCTCCCGTGATTGTCATAGAAGAGGAGCCGACGTTATCTTCGCTCCAAAGTTCGTAGTCGTAGCCGTTGATATTTTGTATTCTGCTGGTAGTCCAAGTTTGGGCCCAAGCCAGCGAACTGCAAACCGCCACTATACATAGCGCTCTTGTAAATGTTTTCATAAAACTCCTTCAGTTATATTGTTTACATATTTGCAGACACTGTCAATATATATATCATCAAATCATAAACTAATTACTATCTCGGAACAACAACCCGCGCCTGCTCAACGCGCCCGTCACCGCCACGCAAGCCCACAACATAAATCCCTTTTGACAAATTATCAACGTTGAACGCATGGGAATAATCCATCCCCGAAACCGTACGTATTTTCGTTGACGCAATAAGTCCGCCCTTTAGATTATACAGATTTATTACTGCCGTTCCATTGCCGGACGCTCTAAAAGCCGCGTTGATCCCGCCGTTTTGCGCAGCGGCCGCCCGCAGGTTTAACGCGCGCGCGGAGATCATACCCGAGGCGTGTTTATCGCTGATTGACGTCGGCCCCGAACCGCAGCCGCCTATTGTCAGCTCACCCGAGAGCGTTGGGGTTGTCCAGTTTATATAGTTCACAGGCGAGGTCATACTCGGCGCGGCTGCAGCGGTGAAAAACGGTTCCGTACCGACCGGCTTGTTTCTGTGCAGAAATTTATCTACAAAATCTCTCAATTGCGTATCATAGGAAGCCTGACCCGAACAGTGCATTTGTGTAGGGGTGTTCATATAATGAAAGTTACCGCCAACACCAAGCGCCTTGTAAACTTCCGCCGCCGCAATCGCCGCTCTGTGCGAAGATGGGATACCAAGCCACTGAGCTGCGGACGAAGCCGTTTTATCCATAACAAAAAATCCGCGCGGCGCGATAAGCGCTATCGCCTGATGTATATCTACCGGCAAATTATTTGGATTATTTGTAAACGCGCTGAAATCATCGCCTAACCAGTATGTCTCG
>WRCH01000013.1 GCA_009784115.1 Chitinispirillia bacterium | reverse complement strand
GGTGCTATTTGTGTTTTGAGCGGTGCAGTCTGCTTTTCACACTTTTGCAGCGCTCCGGTGCGTAATGTATACCGGTATTTATGTTCTTGAGGGACGTAACAATGGTAAAAACATAGACGGGGGAGGACGATCGTGAAAAAAATATTGTTTTTATTAAGCGTACTTATTTTATTAACGTTTGTAGTGGCAAATTGCGGAGATAATAAATCTATGGTGGGAAGCAAAAACAATGATAATGGTAAAGTGCCGGACCCAGGCGGCGAATTTTCATACGACATGTTTTTTGTGTTTTTAACTGAAGAGGCGTCACTTCTTGATAAAGTATGGGCGCCTTCCGATTTTCCAGAGTTTGCGTTTCTAAAAATTGAAAACATAAGACTAGATCATCCCTACCTCGCCTTGACTATCTATTTGACTGAACCTAGTAGGGACAATGTCCTTAGGGCAATTTATTATTTGAGGACAATACCCGAAGTTTTTAGTGCTAATGTTGCTCGTTTAGAAGGACCTGGTGGTGGCGGTGGATAGTGGTTTACCTAGTGGTTTTTTGACAATATGAAAACAGAAGGAGGAGAAAAAATGAGAACAACGCATTTTAAAAAGAAAATTACAATGCCTTTAGCGTTAATGCCAACGCTTGTAATGTCACTTGTATTTTTGCCTATGTTCAATGGGCCGGTTGTTGCTTCGGCAAGCGGTACGGAACAACGGTCTTCAGTTGGCAGTGCAGAACAAATATCTTTGAAGGATACCACGAGATACAGTACTGCTACTTTAGATGATAATTTTCAAGATGACGTTATTTTGGTTGTGCTCACAAGAAACGCAAGCAGGAATTTTACAACTCTAACCACAAGAGATTTTCCAGAAGTTAGACTTACAGATGTAACTTGCATTACGCCAGGATTAGAGCAGGCACAGGCGCAAGTAAAGGCAAGTTTATCGACAAGAGAGCGCATTGACGCAATCAGCAGTAGAAAACCCAAGAGAAACGGCGGCGGATGCAGGTGACGGCGATTTTTAACAATATTTCCCTTACACAAAACTAAGTTTTTTTGTGTGTTTTTTTTAGCTGGAAACGGAGTTGTGTTTTTACGCAACTCCGTCCCCGAATACGAATACAAAGTTGGTATTTTTGCTCATTTTTTCAAAGTTTTTTATAATATTAATGTTAATAAACACTTTTGGTTACTCAACAATCTCAGAGGAACAGCATCTTTCTCCAATAAGCGGGACAGTATGCAACAGCGCTGCCGTACGGGTAATGAGCTTCAACATCCGCTATGGCAGCGCATTGGATGGCAAAAACAGCTGGAGATACAGGCGCGGTCAGGTTTCATCTATTTTAAGAGAACAGGACGCCGATATTATAGGTCTGCAGGAAGCGCTGCGGTTTCAGCTCAGTGAAATAAATTCCTCTATGGATGATTACACTGAGATAGGCTTTGGCCGCGACGATGGAGACACTCTTGGAGAATATTCGCCGATTCTCTATAAAAAGAGCCGCTTCACCGCTCTTAAATCAGGAACGCTTTGGTTTTCGGATACGCCTCTTACTCCCGGATCAAAACATTGGGGCAACAAGTATCCGCGCATTTTCACTTTTGCCAAATTAACAGATAAGATAACAGGCAGAAAAATACTTGTTTACAATGTTCACTTAGACCACGCAAACTCGTATTCAAGATGGAGAAGCATCTCTCTTCTTCACGATCATATCAAAAAACACAAATGCGCTGAAACGTCTCTTATATTACTTGGTGATTTTAACAGCGGTGAGAACAGCGCGGTCATTAAATATATGACTGGGAGAGCTAATTTCCGTAACAGCAAAGACCCGGCAAGCAGAAATCCTCTGCCGCTTAAAGACACTTTCCGCTATATAAATCCAAGAGGTTTCGGCGGAACATTTCATATGTTTTGGGGTAAAAGTTTTGGGCCAAGGCTCGACTATATTTTTGTATCTAACGACGCAAAGATAAAAGACGCGTCGATAATCCGATCAAATGTTAACGGGAGATACCCTTCAGACCATTTTCCCATAACCGCGGAGATTCTGTTTTCTTCCCCAAAAAACCTCTTTTAAAGCCCTCGTTTCATGCTTTTCATAAGAGATTTAACCTGTTTATCGGTCATCGTTTTACTCTCTTTATTCGCTGGCTCATATTTATCGCAGATCATTCGCTGATCTCCGCCGTAAGAGACCACCCCTGTTATCCCGCCGGTTTTCTTTGCGTTGAACTCACGGCATGTAGATTTCATTTTACAGCTAAAACAGGAGCTCTCTTTTTGCTGTTTAAGATAAGTGTAACCTTTTCTCTCCATCGCGTCATCTTTGCGCTTGATATCCTCAGCAGATGCTAAAGAGCGGTTTTTCGCCACAAAACGGTCATGATCTGTAAAACTCATCCATCACCTCTTTCAATAATGATTAACTTATATTTCTATGAGATGTTCGCATCGGTATTAAAAAAGATTGCTCTTTTTTAAGGATAAATCCCCTTAAGTAAAATAATATATTTCACCGCAAACAAAAAGGGACGAACAAAAAAGTTCATCCCTGTGTATATTTATGCTGTGTACCAGTATAGCTATTTCTGCGGCATCTTTCTAACCCGTATCTCCCTGCCTTGCTCATTGAGATACATTCCCGCGGATTGGGCTCTTGCGCCTCTTGAGTGTGTTTGTCCTGCAGTATAGCGTTTTCTTCCTCTCAAGTCATAAAAGACTTGGCCGTTGTTTGGAAGAAAGTGTTTATTAGATCCGACAGCAGGGCGCTGGCTTGGTTTCCATGTTATAATGGAGGTTGGATTTGGATCGGCTGCGGAAAATTCGGCAAATGTAACCTGCAATTCGCTATAGCAGAAGATGCCGATGGCAACTATTTTAAAAGGCGCCGCAGGGTAATCGTCAACGAGAACGTTTCCGTTAACCAAAAACTCATAGGTATTTGAACCGGCCGCTTTTTTTACCTCAAGGATATCGGTTCGATCACCCGAGGAGCCTTTGATACCTAAGAGCGGGTCTTTTGGGGTAACGGCTTCGGCAATACCGGATGTCACAATCCAATATTTTCTTTCGCCGGTTATACCGAAATGCACCATTGGAGTGTTACCGCCTGCGGAAGGATTTTCTCCTATTAACACAATGCCATAAGGTTGAACATTGGAGCCGGATACATGAGATACTTCAACTTTGGCTGTAAAACCGTTAACATCCAAATCCACAAACACCCATGATGTACCGGTTGGAACTGTACTGATTCTCAGTTTACCATTTTCAACCTTAACTTCGGGCGCACCGTTTGAGCTTAAGCGCCACTCTCTCTTCAAATCGGCGCCGTCAAAGTTATCTTGAAATGAAGTCCTGGAGGCGTCTGTAAATTCATTGGTAACCGTGACAGCTCCGAAAACCGCAGATGCGCCGTCATGTACCAAAAGCCCGATATCGCCTGAAGCATATCTGGAATCGGTAAAAGTACCTATAAAACCCCCGTTTACAAATACGTTAAACTGCGACCCTTTTTTACTCACCTTTATTTCGTTGTTGGAACTCTCAATAAAACGGCTTCGTGCCTGAAAAATATTTACTACCGAAGTACCCTCCATTCTGAACACAATCACATCTTCATTTGTAAGTGTGATGAAATATCCTTCGAAATTGTTACCTCTGCAGAACAGTAATCCTGCCTCAGCATTAACATCTGCGGATTTAATAACAAAAGAAATAGTGAAAACATCGGGCTTTGTTCCGCTGAAAGGATGAGAGTAAAGAGCGGTGAATTGACTATTGTTGGTGATGGTGCAGCTTCCGCCCGCAACAGCAACCGTGGCAGCAGGTACACTGCTAAGGTTAAACAGCCATTTTCCATCAGAAACAGCCTGACTGCTGAAATCATCTTCAAAAATCACCGCCGCACTAACAATCACAGAAGTCATCAATACAAACAACGAAATTCTCTTAATACTGTTACCCATAGGTTCCTCCGGAGGTAAATAACCTCAACATTAAAATGTAACTGCATCTGCCCATCTACTATAAATTATATGGTTAACAGTAGAAAAATGCCAGTAAAAAGTAATTATCGGCAATTGTTTTCAGTATAAGTGTATTCTTGCTGAGTACAGTAAACTGGTTCGGTATTTGCAAAAAGTACTAATAATGAAAACAGACGCGACAATCTGTATCTGCACATTTAAGCGTCCGCAAATGCTGCGATCGCTGCTGTCTGAGCTTAATGATCAAAAAGACTGCGGGTATGTTTTTGACGTTAATGTGGTAGATAACGACAGTTTAAAATCGGCTCGCGGCGCCGTAAACGAGCTAAACGGTTTGGTTGGATATGGGATTCGGTATTTCTGTGAAGAGGAGAAAAATATCGCCCTTTGCCGTAACATGGCTATTAAAAACGCGGTTGGGGAGTTTGTTGTATTTATTGATGACGATGAGTTTCCCGACGCAGGCTGGCTTGGACGATTGATTGACATATGCAAGACACAAAAGGTTGACGGGGTTTTGGGGCCGGTTCTTCCCAGCTATGATAAAAATGCCCCGGCATGGCTTAAAAAGAGCGGATTGTGCGACCGCAAGCGCTTCAAAACATTCACCCCAATAAATGAGCCTGTTTTTATGAGGACGGGCAATGTTTTATTGAAGCGTTCGATTTTCACACAGGGACTGATCTTTGACAAACGGTTTGGTCTTAGCGGCGGCGAGGACAGCGATTTTTTTGCAAGAGCGCTTTCGCAAGGCTATCAATTTGTTTGGTGTGATGAAGCGAAAGTTTATGAGCATGTTCCCAAAGAGCGCTGCTGTGCCGGGTATCATATAAAACGCGCATTTTTAAGAGGCGCACTAAACGCGCGGCGTTCTAAAAGTTTATTGAGTGCGCCGGTTTTAAAATCGGCCGCCGCCGTTACTGTTTATTCATTGATATCTCCAATTTTGTTTTTGTCAGGCCGTCATCATTTTATGAGATACTTGGTGAAGAGCTGCGATCACTGGGGAAGACTTCTCGGGGTATTGGGGATAGAGCCAGTTAAGGATCGTTCATTTATGGAGAAAAAAAATGTTTGAACCGGAATTTGCAAATAAAAAAAAGTGGTTACATGAAAAAAAGTGTGTTGACAAATACAAATCCGCGCTCGCGGTAAAAGACGTCGAATGGGTGCAGCTGCTTTACTGGCGGGAACATTGTCTTGAATGCGCGCCTCCTGAATGTTACAAGAGCTGCGGATATTACGAAGCGCGTAAAGATAAGCGGTGTGTAAGAGCTTGCTATGGGATTTATCCTGATTCTGCCCGCAAAGGTTATCTTGGATTTGGCGCGGATGTACGTTTTAAAAGATGGGCCAAACTCGGCACAACCCTTTATCCCGCCCGATTACCGCCAAAAAGATTAAGGGGTTTTCAACGTGCTGATCTTTTTACTTCTAAGATGATTAACACTGTTTTTGGCGCAACTAATTTTTTAAATCCGTTTGACAAATTGAAAATAAACTGGCGTAATCCTCAACGGCAGTTATTTAAGGCGCAAACATATTTTCGGGAAAAATTTCTGCGGTTAATTCTCTGCGGATATTTATCCGCAAAAAAAACTGTTTCTGAAAAACCAGACTGTTTGGTTATAGAGTGCTACTCCTTTGAAGAGCTCTCTTTCAATTTGGTGATTGAATATAACGGCGGATCGTTTTTATACAGAGATTCTGTAAATGTATCCAAAGGAAATAACTACTTTGAAATCCCCGCGGAAAAATTTTCTGATCCCGACAGCGGCGAAGGCAGTCTCATCGTGTATCCTGAAAATAATTTGGAAGT
Organism: Chitinispirillia bacterium; assembly: GCA_009784115.1. GTDB lineage: Bacteria > Fibrobacterota > Chitinivibrionia > Chitinivibrionales > Chitinispirillaceae > WRCH01. The sequence continues at coordinate 30,745 of WRCH01000013.1, read as the reverse complement.
ACGGCTGGTTTTCACCTGGCTTGATTTTGTCAAAAAACGTCAATTCCCATTGTCAACATCGTCATTATCTAAAGGTCAAAAAAAAACAAGCGCAGAAAAATCTGCGCCGAAAGTAAAATGCGTGGCATGGGATCTTGATAATACCATGTGGGATGGAACTCTCATTGATTCATCAACACGGGAAATGACGGTCAGCGAAGAGTGCGTCAAACTTATAAAACAGCTTGACGAAAGAGGAATCATTCAAACTATAGTCAGTAAAAACGATCACGATGAAGCGTGGGCAGTTCTTGAAAGACATAATATCAGCGAATACTTTGTTTATCCCGCAATAAACTGGGGGCCTAAGAGCGAGAATTTGCGCGCTTGCGCCAAGGCTATAAACATAAATCTTGATACGTTCGCTTTTATAGACGATTCACCATTTGAGAGAGCGGAAGTTGAGTCTGCGCTGCCGCAGGTGAGAGTTTATACAGAGACACAAATCCCCGTGCTTTTATCTTTTGATGAATTTGATATTCCCATCACAGAGGAGAGCCGCAAAAGGAGAAAGAGCTACCTTGTGCAGATGCAGAGAGAAAAAATTGCGCAGGAGTACAGGGGTGACTATAAATCGTTTTTAAAAGAGTGCAAGATGGTGCTTACTCTGTTTTGTCCTGTAGAAGAGAAACATTTGTTACGCTGTTTCGAGCTTATAGAACGGTCAAATCAGCTCAATCTCTCTACCCGCCGGTATTCGCAGGAGGAGTTTCGCTCTCTTAGCTCTGCGCCGGGGATTTTTTGCGTTGCGATGCGGTGCAAAGATAAATTCGGCGACTACGGCACCGTTGGATTTGCAAGCATTGACGAACGTGGCGCGGTACCAAAAATTGTTGATCTCGTTATCTCCTGCCGAGCGGCGAAAAAAATGGTAGAGCATACATTTATTGAGTGGTTAAGTGTAAGGGAAAAAAGAAGGGGCGCGCAGCTGCTTGAAGCGGCATTTATCAAGACTAAAAAAAATGGCCCCCTTGGAAAAGTTTTTGAAGAGCTGCCTTTTGAGGTGCTTGATGAAGACGGTGAAAATATTCTTTTTAGACTTCATCTTGAAAAATCGGTTTGTACCGGCGGTGTAATTGAGGTGGATGATCAAACGGAGTGAAAAATGCTTATTATCAACGCAGACGATTGGGGCGCTTCAATCTCTGCAACGTCAAGGATTGAGGAGTGCGTAAAGGCCGGTGTTATAGATACGGTCAGCGCGATGGTCTATATGAAAGATTCGCGGCGCGCTGTCAGGATAAGTAAAAATCTTAAAATTGATACTGCGCTGCATCTTAATTTTACTGCTCCTTTTGACGGGGATAACGTCCCCAAGCGTATTTTAGAATCGCAGTTAAAAATTATCTCATATCTCAAAAGTAAAAAGTCCGCGCAGTTTATTTACAACCGCGCGCTTCATCCTCATTTCGACTATGTTTACAAGGCTCAATACGATGAATACTGTGAACTGTTCGGCAGCGCTCCGCAGAGAATAGACGGCCATAATCACATGCACCTGTGCGCAAATATGCTTGCGGGCAAATTTATCCCGGCACAAACAAGAGTCAGGCGCAACATCCATTTTATAGATGAAAAAAAGAGCATTTTAAACCGCGCGTATCGTTCAATTGTTGATTTATATTTAACAAAACGGTATTATTGTACAGATTACTTTCTGCACATTCATCAATTTATGCGCGAAGACAGCGAGAAACGTACTGCCGGATTAAAAAATCTTGCGGAAATGTCGAAAAAGGCAGAAATTGAGCTTCTTGTGCACCCTCATCAAACGGAAGATTATGAATTTGTTATGAGTGATGAATTTAAGATACTCACAAACCGTGTTTACAGGGCAAAAACGGCGCACAATTACTGAATTCGTGATAAAACATTGACAAATCTCGTTTTCAGATGTTAATATGTATATATGCTGCTTTAAACCCGGGGTTTACCGTTATGTCAGATACCGACAACTTTGACTCACTGCTCGACAGCATTTTAAACGAAATTGAAGCGCAGCACTCTGAATTTAAATTAGAGATGAGCATTGATGACGTGCAGAAACTGCGGCGCGAAGATCTTGAAGGGAACCTTTTATTAGGCAGAACCATAAAATTTGATTACGCATTGAAAGACAGCGCTCAGGAGTACAACGGTTTTGCGGTGTGGTATGATCAAAATGTGAATTGGCTGGAAGAGGCGCAGGAGAGATTTAAACGGGAAAACCTCGGCGAGCTGCAAAATATCTATTTTCGCATCATAAAATACGCGGATTCATACAAAAGCATGGCAGACTGGTCTGCGCTGCCTGTAGGCTATATCCCCGGATACGATGTTCTGCGCCGCAGTACGCATGGGGCGTTTTCAATGGAAGTTAGCGGCACTCTTACGCCTTGGGTATTTTGCGGTATTGATATTTGGGACAATTTCGAGTTTGCCTCTAAACTTGGCCTCAACTACGTCGCAAATCAACTCGCCCGCGGCAACATTAATATTGTGAAATCGTTTTTTTAGCCGTAACAATGATTCCTTTGGCGATGATCGATTATTATGAAAAATATTAAATTTTAAACGATAGTACCTACTTTGCTTTTCCCGCTATTATATTATCTTGCTGATTACATTAAATAGTATAAGGTATAAAAGGGAGAATAAATGGGACCGGCAGTGATCAAACGGGCGCTTATAAGCGTATCAGACAAAACGGGTGTTGTTGAATTTAGCCGCATGCTTTCGCAAAAAGGCGTGGAGATTCTGTCAACGGGCGGTACTTGGAAACTTCTCTCAGAAAACGGTATACCGGTTAAGGCGGTGGACAGCTACACGGGGCATCCTGAGATAATGAACGGGCGGGTAAAGACACTGCACCCCAAGGTTCACGGCGGGATTCTTGCCGTGCGGGATAATGCGCAGCATGTAAAAGAGATGGAACAGTGCGCGATAGAACCTATTGATATGGTAGTTGTAAATCTTTACCCTTTTGAACAGACCGCAGCTTCGGGCGCTCCCATAGAAGAGGTGATAGAGAATATCGACATCGGCGGGCCTGCTATGGTTAGAAGCTCCGCTAAAAATCACAGCTTTGTGACGGTGATTGTTGATCCGGCTGATTACGGGGTGATCGCTTTAGAGATGGCTGCCGAAAATGGAGCTGTTTCCTTTGAGACGCGTAAAAATCTTGCGGTGAAAGCGTTCTCTCATACCTCAAGTTATGATGGTGCGATCAACGCGTATCTGTCAAAAATGTATCTCAAAGAAGAAGTTCTTAATCTGCAATATGAAGAGGGTGAAAAGCTTCGCTACGGCGAAAATCCTCATCAGTCAGCCATATTTTATAAAGATAAAAAAATAACAGAAGCGTCTATGGCAACAGCGTTTCAGCTTGGCGGCAAAGAGTTGTCCTATAATAACATTGTAGACGGCGACGCGGCGCTTGAAGCGGTCAAGGAACTAACAGAGTTACCATCCGCGTCAATCATAAAACACACTAACCCCTGCGGTTACGCGACCGGCAATACGCTTGAACAGGCGCTCAGCGCCGCGTGGTCAGGCGATCCCATCTCTGCTTTCGGCGGAGTGATCGCCGTAAACAGAAATGTTGATCTTGCAACGGCAAAAGTTTTGGCCGGACGGTTCGTCGAACTCCTCATAGCTCCGGGATTTGACGGCGACGCTTTGGAATTTTTAAAACAAAAGAGCAGCGCTTTACGTATATTGCAAGTTGGAGATTTTGCCTCAGGCGTCAAAGAGACGCAGATGTTAAAGCACGTTAAGGGCGGAATTTTGAGGCAGGATAACGACTCCGCGCTTTTTGACAAATGGGACGTCGTCACTAAAACGCAATTCCCTGACGCTAAACAAAAACTTGCGAATTTTGCCTATAAAGCGTGCAAACACGTGAAGTCTAACGCGATAATACTTGCGCAGGAATATGCGGACGGTCTGCACCGTATTACGGGAATCGGCGCCGGTCAGCCAAATCGGGTGGATGCGCTGAGAAAACTTGCCGTCACCAAAACGATACAGAATCTCACCGCCGAGTACGCGGAGCGCAGCCAGACGGTTCCGTCAGGCGGGTTTCCTGAATTTGGCGAATTCGTTATGGCGTCAGACGCGTTTTTCCCGTTTGCGGACACGATTGAAGAAGCAAACGCTGTTGGGATCCGCTTTATTGTTCAGCCGGGCGGATCAAAAAGAGACAATGAAGTTATTGAAGCTTGTGATAAATTTGGCATCGCTATGGTATTTACCGGCATGCGCCACTTTAAACATTAATAGGATATTAGTATGGCCAAAAATTTAGTAGTAGTAGAGTCTCCGGCCAAGTGTAAAGTTATCTCAAAGTATCTTGGGAAAGACTACGCGGTAAGAGCGACAATGGGTCACATTATAGACCTGCCGGAAAAAGAGTTCGGCGTTGACATCGATCATGATTTTAAGCCCAAGTACACCACATCCAAGGGTAAAACGCGGATAGTGCGTGAGCTTAAGGATGAGGCGTCTAAGGCAGAAAATGTCTTCCTCGCACCCGACCCTGACCGCGAGGGGGAAGCGATAGCATGGCACGTCGCGCGAAGTATCGTTGACGGGAACAACGCTAATGTAAAGAGAGTGATGTTCAATGAGATTACAAAACGCGCGGTATTAGCCGCTTTTGATACACCGCACGACATTGATATGAACAAAGTCAACGCGCAGCAGACACGGCGCATCCTTGACCGCATTGTGGGATATAAACTCTCTCCCGTATTGTGGAGCACTGTCTTTAAGGGGCTGAGCGCCGGACGCGTTCAATCGGTGGCTCTGCGTTTGATTTGCGAACGGGAAGATGAGATAAAGGTTTTTGTACAGCGGGAGTACTGGTCTATACATGGAATATTTGATCACAACGGATCACGCTTCTCCGCGAAGCTGTTGTCGGTTGACGGACGCAAAGCAACCGACGATAATCCGCTTCTGCCGGATGAGGCTTCTGTCAAACAGGCGCTTGCAAGATTTGTCAATGAGAAATTTTCTGTTACCGATGTACAAAGAACACAAAAGAGCAGAAAGCCGTACCCGCCGTTTATCACCTCCACGCTCCAGCAGGAGGCGGCGAAAAAACTGAGCTTCAGCGCGGCAAAAACAATGATGATCGCGCAGCAGCTCTACGAGGGTCTTGAACTTGGCGAACTCGGCGCAATGGGTCTTATAACCTATATGCGTACCGACTCAACCCGCATTGCCGGCGAAGCGATAAGCGACGCGCGCTCTCTCATAAAAGGACTCTTTGGTGAAAAGCACATGCCCTCATCCCCGCGCGTTTATGGAAAAAGTAAAAACGCTCAGGACGCTCACGAAGCGATACGCCCGTCGCAGGTAAATTTCGATTTCGCGCCGGATCGGGTGAAATCGTTTTTATCGCGCGACCAGCACAGACTCTATGAGCTTATATGGAAGAGATTCCTTGCTTCACAGATGGAAAACGCGCTTTTCGATTCTACCCGCGTAGACATTAGCGGCGGAAACTGCGTTTTCAGGGCAAGCGGATCAATCATGCGTTTTGAGGGTTTTTTAGCGCTCTACGATGAAACTGTTGAAGATACGACCGATACGGGCGAGGGTCAAAATGAAAAACTTCCTGAGCTCAAGGTGAGTGACGGTGTAAACAAAATGGAGCTTGTTGACAAACAGCATTTCACCCAGCCGCCCCCCCGCTATACGGAGGCTTCACTTGTGAGAGAGCTTGAGGATAAAGGCATTGGCCGTCCGAGTACTTACGCTCAGATTATTGATACTCTTAAGCGCCGCAAATATACCAATGTTGAAAACCGCAGGTTTTCGCCTACCGAGGTAGGCTATATGGTCAAAAATACTCTGATCAATGAGTTTCCTGACGTTTTTGATGTTGGGTTTACGGCCGATATGGAGCTGAGACTTGACAAAATAGAGGCCGGCGACGCGGACTGGATTAATGTTCTCAAAGAATTTTACGCGCCGTTTGCAAACCGTCTTGAGATTGTGCGCAAGAGCATAAAAGATCTCCGCGCGCAAAATCAGGAAGTTACAGACAGAATGTGTCCTGAGTGCAATGAGAATCATCTTGTAATAAAGTGGAGTAAAAACGGCCGGTTCTTAGCTTGTCAGGGATTCCCAACCTGCAAGCACACAGAGCCGCTTGAAAAAACCGCGGCGATACCAGTTGACGACAAGTGTGATAAATGCGGCGCGTCAATGGTGATTCTCACCATGAACGGCAACAAATTCTTAGGCTGCTCCCGCTTTCCTGATTGTAAAAATACCCGGTCGCTCTCCATAGGCGTAACTTGCCCTAAGGATAACTGCGGCGGCAACATAGTAGAGCGCAAGACCCGCCGGGGCAAAGTGTTTTACGGATGCAGCAAGTACCCCAAGTGTGATTTTGCAAGCTGGGATAAGCCGATCAATAAAAAATGCGACAAGTGCAATAGTTCGTATCTTGTCCAAAAAGATACAAAACGCAAAGGGTCTTTTATAAAATGTCCTGTCTGTAAAGCAGAATATAATAATCCCGAAGCGGCTCCCGCGGAGGGACAGCAGTAGATTATTAGTAATGATTGCGGATGACTGCAACATATATGTCAAGAGCGCCAGAGCAGCCGAAAGGGTGATGGAAAGTTGTACCAAATTTCTTGAGGGCAAACTAAGACTTAAAGTCAACTGCGGGAAAAGCAGTACTGGTAGTCCAAGATGCAAAATGATTTCGTGCAGCGCTTCCGGCAGAAGCATTATTGATTGATTAATCTGCGCCCCTTACATTATTTTTTGATTAGGGCGTGCTGAAGTCTCTGTGTTTGGCAAAGAGAAACGTTATCCAGCTGAAAATCAAAAAATTTTATCGGACGTTGTAAACAGATGATCCTTACCGTAATCATTATTTCAGCAATTATTTTATCAATCATCGTTTTTGTGATATATGGCAAGTCTCTCCGTCTATTTTTGAGATCTATTTTCATAGCGCTTGATACGCTGCGTCTTACAAAAGATAAAAACGGTATCTCATCAGAAGTTTTGATGCTTACCCGCAACGCGATTCTTGGCGGTAAAGTAAGTCAGGAGCAGGAGCAGCTTATTAGGCGCACGCTTGATCTTAGCGCTCAGACCGCTTCGCATATTATGGTAAAGCGTGAGTCTATAAATTTTTTATCGACAGAGATGAGCTTGAGCGAAGCGCTTATCGCCGCTCACTTTCATAACCATACCCGCTTCCCCTTGGCTAAGGATGGGGATATTGATAAGATAATCGGCTATATCAATTTTAAAGATATAGTTGGAGCGCTCAGGCTTAATCCTGAGAATCCGACTCTTGGCGGGATAATGCGGCCACTCAATTTTGTCAATCCGTTCATGCCGCTGTCAAAACTTTTTAGAGTGCTTACCGGCGGATATAAACATATTGCGGTTGTGCGGGACGCCAAAGGCAAAACAGTGGGGATGGTGACATTAGAGAATCTCATAGAAACACTTGTCGGCGAGCTCAAAGATGAGTATGATATACCGGCTGATTATTTGATTCAGCTTACAGAGCACCGTTTCAGAGCAGGCGGGGGCACGAGTTTTAAAAGGCTGCGTTCGAGGATATCTCATGCGCTTCCTGATTGGGATTTAACGATGGATGAGTGGATTGGGGGGCTTTGCAGCGGAAAAATTCCCGAGGGGTATGAGACAGAATTTGAGGGGGTAGTATTTCAGGTACGCCGCGTCTCCCGCAGCCGTGTTTTCGAGGTTTTAGTAACAACACAAAAAGAGATTCCCATTGACCTCAAGCAAAAGGTATTTTAGATAAATGTCAAAATTGCCAGTAGTCTCTATCGTCGGACGGCCCAATGTAGGCAAGAGCTCCCTTTTCAACCGTGTTCTCGGTAAAAGGGTTGCCGTGGTTGATGATATTGCCGGTGTTACCCGCGACCGCAATTATATGAAAGCGGTTTGGAACGACGTTGAGTTTACATTAGTTGACACCGGCGGACTTATCCCCAATCTCCATGAAGCTATCCCCGAAGCGATACACGATCAGGTGGACGTTGCGATACGGGAGAGCACGGTTATTCTTTTTGTGGTTGAGCTTGGGACAGGCGTTACAGATTTTGATTTACATATCGCGAAACAATTGAGACGGTCGTTTTCGTCAAGAACAATATTAGTTGTAAACAAGGCAGAATCCGCAAAGGCAGTGTATGAGGTTCCATCTTATATGCAGCTTGGGCTTGGCAAGCCTTATCCGATATCGGCGCTGCACGGCAAAGGGGTAGCTGATTTACTTGAGGAGACCGTTAATCGCGTCAAGGAAAAAATTGGAGACGGGAACGATGCAAATATTGAGGGATTACCTGCGGAGGATGACAGTTTAAAAGTTGCCATCGTCGGTCGTCCCAACGCGGGAAAATCCTCAATGGTCAACAAACTTTTAAAGCAGAACCGTATGATTGTTGACTCAAAGCCGGGTACAACGCGGGACGCTATTGATTCACAGCTTTTATTTGGTGATAAAAAATTGGTGTTGATTGATACCGCGGGTCTTAGAAAAAAAGCTCGTGTTAAAAAGGATCTTGAATATTACTCGAATCTTCGGGCGCTTGACAGTATAGAGCGCTGTGACGTCTGTATTCTTGTGGTGGATGTTGGCGGAGGAATCGGGGTGCAGGATATGCGCATACTGCGCAAGATATTTGATTTACGCAAGGGGGTGCTTTTAGCGTGGAACAAATGGGATCTTATAGAAAAAGACCACAAAACATTTCAGCAGTTAGTTGCTAACGCGCATGATGAGTATCCCGAGTTAAAAAATATCCCCATGATCTCTGTATCCGCGCTAACGGGTCAGAGAGTATCTTCTCTTGTGGAGCAGATATTCGAGGTAAAGGAACGCATGGGTACAAGGATAGGAGCTAAGGAGTTTGAGGATACAATATTTGACTGGGTGCGGACTCATCCTCACCCTGTAACTCCGGGCAAGCAGGTTCGGTTTCTTGGTGCCAAGCAGACGGGAGCGCCTTTCCCGCATTTCCGGTTTTTTGTAACGCACCCCGAACTCGTAAGCAGCGCCTATGAGCGTTATATCGCAAATAAAATATACGAAAAATATGATTTAAGCGGTTGTCCTGTAGTTTTGGAATTCAAATCCGGTTCAAGAGGACGCCACGTAGCGGCGCAGGAAGCGGAATCGCAGACGTAGGGGCGGGCATGCCCTGTCTGTACAAAGAAATGTATGGTGAAGGAGGCAAATAGATTGAATATAGGTGTTTTAGGAGCAGGATCATGGGGGATAGCGCTTGCTGTATTGCTCCATAAAAAGGGTCATAAGCTGTGCATGTGGGAGTACAGCGCCGAGGCGGCTGATTTTCTTGCCAAGAACCGCGAACTGCCGTCAAAACTGCCGGGTATCATTATCCCGCAGGATATTGAGATCACGAACGATATCAGCAAAATGATTGATATGGCTGAACTTGTGCTATGTGTAGTGCCGTCTCAGACCATGCGTCAAACGCTGAAAACTGTTGTTAAAGAGAGCTCACCAGCCTCAATTGCCAAAGTGCAGGGGTGGATAATGGCGTCTAAGGGGATAGAGACAGGCACCCTTAAGCTTATGACGGATGTATTAGCCGATGAGATTCCCGGTCTTGGGGTAGATAAAATGGCGGTGCTGAGCGGCCCGTCGCACGCCGAAGAGGTATCACGCGATATGCCGACTACCGTTGTGGCGGCTTCTGAAAATATGAAATTGGCGGAGCTTATTCAGGAACAGTTTTCAACCGATTATTTCCGCCTGTATACAAATGACGATATGCGCGGAGTGGAGCTTGCGGCGAGTATCAAAAACGTAATCGCCTTAGCCGCAGGTATAACCGATGGGATGGGATTTGGCGATAACACTAAAGGCGCTATAATGACAAGAGGCATTGCGGAGATGATGCGTCTTGGAAGAAAAATGGGAGCGCGCGACAGCACCTTCAGCGGTCTTGCGGGCATAGGCGATCTTATCACCACCTGTATAAGCCGCCACAGCCGTAACCGCCGCATGGGCGAACTTCTCGCGCAGGGACTCACTCTTGATCAGGCGCTTGAGCGTATGACAATGGTTGCCGAAGGGGTGCAGACGACAAGGTCGGCTTACGAACTCGCAAAAAAGATCGGTATCGAAATGCCTATTACTACAGAATTATATAAGATGCTTTTTGAAAACAAACCGGCAAAAGAGGCCGTTCGTGATCTTATGATGAGGGAGACAAAACCTGAATTTTGGTGATGAGGTGAATATGTCAGAAAAAGATTCGAATAAATGTGAGCAGCTCTGTCTGTTGGATTTAAAGAAGATGTATTATTCTATAAGCGAGGTATGCAGCGCGACAAGCCTTGAGCCTCATGTTTTGCGCTATTGGGAAAGTGAGTTTCCCACTCTTCGTCCTAAAAAGAACCGCGGAGGCAAACGCGCTTATCAGGATAAGGACATTGAGGTTATTTGTCAGATAAAACGGCTTCTTTACGAAGAAAAATACACGATAAGCGGCGCCCGGCAGAAGTTAAGTGAAGATCGTCAAACGGAAGCCGCTTCTCAAAAGCGTTCACGTTCAAAATCAAATGAGACGCAGGTTGATGATGACGCGTCATCACAGGATAGTTCTGCCTTGGAAGAATCTATCCTAAATACTTGCAGTCTTGAAAGCAGCTCTCAATCCATACAATCGGCACAGATCTCACCGGATCTGATTAACGATATGAAAAAAGAACTCGAAGAGATACTGGCGCTGTTAAAATAAACAGGAAATTGATGCTAAAGAGATTATCCCCGTAAATCACGAAAAATCAAGGCTTAAGAAGCGCCATAATTGCAATGAGTTCCTCTTTACGCTCCCTAAGTTTATCCTTATAAAACGGACTGTCCGTATCAGCAATTTCCATGCGTAAATCCGATAAGACTCTGTCTAATACCTCGTTAAGTAATAGTCCTTGATTTTCTGTAAGTTCAATCTTTATCATTTTACCCCTCGCTTATTTTAGGGCGTGTTCATAATATTGAACACACCCAAATACTCATATTTACAAGGAGCAAGATTTAAGCCAACTATGGATTTGCGTTATTAGTCGCGTTCATAGTATTTATAGCGATCGCTAACATAACAAGTGTCGCCAAGAAACTTGTTATTTTGAGGGCAGCGTCGGCGGTATCAAGGAAAATCTTGTGGGGGTTGCCATAGCGCACCTTTGCCGGGACAACCACTACATCACCCGGCTCAAGATGTACAGAGGCGATGCGCATCTCTTTATTTGAGATAACGGTACCGTTTGCCCGTATTACGTACATATCTTTTCTTTCAGCCGTTCTTTTGGGACCGCCGGCTAAATTCAGGTAGTGGCTTACAAGGGTTCTTCTCGAATCAAGACGAAACGTCGCTGAGTTATAAACCTCGCCAAGTACGGAGACAGTATTTGGTACCTTGGGAACGAAAAGCTCGTCCCCATCCTCTAAGGAAAACGTCGTGTAATGATCTTTATTGGTCATATCAATAAGCACGCGCCCCGATACGGTGGAGCTGTCGAGCATCTCCTTTAACCGCAGCTGCTGCTCGAACAGAGAGCCGATATTTTGCCCCTTGGAAGCGAGCTCTATTGAGAGTCTTATCATATTCCCCTCAAGCTCCGAGGCGTATTCAGCCTGTTTGAGCTGCTCTAAATTTCTCACCGACTGACGGGTAAACACCGACGCCCGCAGATAAGCGTCCTCTTTAAATCCGCCCGCTCTCTTAATAAGATCACCCAGCGTTTCATCTTCAAACAGCACATAAATGCCCGGATAAAAAAATTCACCCCTAAGAGTCACACGGCGCTCCTGCTGCCACCCTTTCATGCTGCGCACAAATATACGGTCGCTTTTGTTAAGTATTACATTTTGCTGCGGATCGGCGGCCATTACCTTTTCTACGCTGAACTCTATTTTGTTAAAAACAACAGCTCCGTCTCTCTCCACTCGTCTGTAAAGCTCGCCGCGCTGCCGGCTTGCGTCGTCTGTCAAGCCGCCCGCCTGCAGAATCAGGTCGCGGATTGTCATATTGTCAAGAATCCTGTAGGTACCCGGAGTCGTTACCGATCCGTCAACGCTCACCGTGCGGTCGGGGGTAAAATAGTCTTGAGGGTATATGATAATCTCATCCTGTTCCTCAAGAACAATGTTGTCGGCGCTTGCCGCGTCACTTAGCGCATTTTGCAGAGAGAACGGTACGATTCTTTCCAAAAATGACGGAAATGTTTTACGCAGTACCACAGCATATTCAAAATATGATTCCGGGAGCAGATCATGGTGATCATTTATAACATCTCTGATTCTCATACCGCTTCTAAACTCATATTTACCCGGACGCATAACGTTTCCGCTCAAAAACACAGAGTTTTTCCCTTTGTCAAGAACAGGAAATACTCTTACAATATCACCGTCTTTAATGATTACGTCGGGCAGAGCCATGCGCGATGAGTCAACATCAAATATGATTTGACGGTTGTTGCCCTCAAACCGTTCGACCTGTATGCGGTTTTTCCACCCCGAAGCGGTCACGCCGCCCGCTATTTCAAGCACTTCGGAGAGTTTTGTAGGCTGCTTGAGTTCATACATTGCGCTTCTGCGGACGTTTCCGACAACCGCTACCATCTGTCTTGCGACAGGAACAACAATAACGTCTCCCGCCTGAAGCCTAAGCCCCGTTTTATCGTTGCCCGATATCAGGAAATCATAGAAATCAACCTCAGTTACAAGTTTGCCGCCCCTTTTTAGCTGAACCGAGCGCAGAGAGCCGCGGTTTGTTATACCGCCCGCGGTAAAGAGCGCGTTTGTAACATTGGTGAGAGGGCTTACGGTGTGAAATCCCGGTGAATTAACCTCTCCCACAATGTAAATCCCAATAGGACGCAATTCCCCCATAGAAACAGCGACATTTACCCCTTCAATATTTTGCAGCCTCTGAGTCAATGTACGTTCCATTGTTCCAAAGGGCTGTCCTGCAACTCTTATCGGGCCGATGCGGGGAACATTAAGCGTACCCTCGCGGGTCACTCTTATCAGATGCTCTTCGTTGACCCTGCCCCATAAATGGATCTTAACCTCATCGCCTGCTCTCACAGGATAACTTACGGGAACATTACTCATATCGCCGGGGCTGAAGCTGTGAACGCGCGTTTGTGAAAAAACGTCATATCCGAACATTGTAAGCGATGAGATAAGGCTGTCGGGGATAATATCTTTTCCGCGGAACATTTTCTCGTAAACAGAAAATTCCCTAGCGGCCGTATCAGAAATTTCGTTTGCTCTTAAAAAGACAGAGTCGGACAAATCGCTTGCTTCAAACATACCTGCTCGTGCGGCGGCTGATTGAGCCGACTCGCTGCCAAAACCGCTTCTGTTGTTTGGATCCGCCATATAACGGTCTATCATCTGCTGCTGCGCCGGGGTTATACTGCTTGGATTTGCCAAGTAGCGGTTCATTATCTGCTGCTGAGCGGGGGTTGCGCTTTGCATCTGCCGCCTGACTTCCGGAGAGACAGTACTTTGAGCGTAAAGAGAGATCGTACAAAAGAGAAGTGACAGAAAAACTGCCGAAAAACGAAAATTTGACATTAAGAAACCGCCTGTTTTATATCGTAAAAAATACCATTTTCTACAAGACATGATTTAAACTCATCAATACTCTTTAAAAATAATTCATGCTTCACCGCCAAAAGTACCGCTTGGTACGAATTAGACTTGGGCGCGTCTATAAGCTCAATCCCATACTCTCTTGAAACATCTTTAGGATTTGCCACAGTATCATATATATCGGTCTTTATCCCAAAATCATTAAGCTCTTTGACAATGTCAATCACTTTTGAGTTGCGGATATCCGGCACATCCTCTTTGAACGTGATACCCAAAATAAGAACTTTACCATCCATGCGCAGCTTGCGCACTATCATCTGCTTAATTAGCTCACGGGCAAAATACCGTCCCATAGCGTCATTAATCCGCCTGCCTGCCATAATTATTTGGGGATGATGGCCGATCTCCTCCGCCTTATAGGCAAGGTAGTAGGGGTCTACCCCGATACAGTGCCCCCCAACAAGACCCGGCTCAAAAGGGAGAAAATTCCACTTTGTCCCCGCGGCCTCTAAAACCTCTTTGGTGCTGATATTCATTTTGTCAAAGAATATACGAAGCTCATTCATAAGCGCGATATTTATATCCCGCTGAGTGTTCTCTATAACTTTTGCCGCCTCCGCGACCTTAATTGAGGAGACTCTGTGTACCCCTGCCTTAACAACCGCTCCATAAACGGCGCTAACCTTGTCGGCAGTCTCAGGAGTATCTCCGGAAACGATCTTTTTTATGGTAGTTACAGTATGCACTTTATCTCCCGGATTTATCCTTTCAGGAGAGTATCCTACAAAAAAATCACGCTTCCACTTCCCGCCGGAAGCTTTTTCAAGCACCGGTACACACTCTTCCTCGGTAACTCCGGGATACACTGTAGACTCATATACTACAACAGCCCCGGGTTTTAAATTTGCTCCTACCATCTCTGAGGAGCGGTAAAGCGGGGTGAGATCGGGGTTTTTGTGATCATCAATAGGCGTAGGTACGGCTACTATCACAAAATCCGCACTCTTTAAAACGCCCGCTTCATTTGAAAACTCCATCCGGCTCTCTCTGAGCGCATCGGCTGATATCTCTTTATTTGGGTCATTACAGGATTTGAGCGCGTTTATCCTATCTTCGCTGATATCAAACCCAACCACCTCAAAATGCTTACTCAACTCCACTGCTAAAGGCAGCCCCACATACCCCAGTCCAACCACACAAATTTTCGGATTATACATCCCGCTACCCCCCATCTCCACGTTAAACAAAAAAGGTGAACATAGTAAGTAACAGAAAATTGAGTGCCAGTTTTTTAAATACTAAAAATTATACTCCCCCAAATACCACTCAACAAACCTCTTAATCCCCTCACCGATATCCGTCTTAGGCTCGAAGCCAAGCGCCCCGATCTTCGAGATATCGGCGACCGTTGCCGGCACATCTCCCGCCTGCATAGGGAGAAAATTCAACTCTGCTTTTTTGCCAAGGCATTTTTCGATAACGCTTATAAAATCAAGAAGCTGCTCCGCGCGGTTATTCCCAATATTATAAAGCTCATAAGATTTTGGATTATCAAGCACTCTCACTATTCCCTCAACCACATCGTCAATATACGTAAAATTACGCTTCATATCCCCATTGTTAAACACATCAATAGGTTTTCCCTCTAATATTGATTTTGTAAAGAGAAAAAGCGCCATGTCAGGCCGTCCCCAGGGCCCGTATACCGTAAAAAACCGCAAACCTGATGTCGGGAGAGCGAACAGATGGCTGTAACAATGAGCCGTCAGCTCATTAGAGCGCTTTGTCGCCGCGTACAGCGATATCGGCTGATCAACAGGATCCGTTTCACAGAACGGAAGTTTTTTGTTAGCTCCGTAGACAGATGACGAAGAGGCGTAGACAAAATTCTCTATCCCCTGCTGATGTCTTGCAAGCTCTATAATGTTAAGAAATCCCTCGTTGTTTGATTTTTGATACGCAAAGGGATGACTCAATGAATAACGCACACCCGCCTGAGCGGCCAAATGGCATACTTTTTTTGGTTTATATTCCTCAAAAACTTTTGCGCATCCCTCATAATCACAAAGATCAATCCTGTGAAAATGAAAATTTTTGTATTGATTTAAAATGTGAAGCCGTTTCTCTTTAAGCGTTGGATCATAGTAGTTATTGACAGAGTCTATTCCCGCCACCTCTATCCCATCGTCAAGAAGCCGTCTTGTAAGGTGAAATCCTATAAATCCCGCGTTACCAGTGATAAGAATCATAATCGAAGACTCGCTCCTGTAAATTTAGGCTTTAACGTAGCGTCCGCCCCCTTAATGAGAGCGCCCCGCGAAAGCTCGATTGTCCGGTAGTGATAGGGAGAGATTAAATTGAGATCATGAGTCGCCATCAAAACCGTTGTTCCCCATGAATTTATCGTTTGAAGCAGCGCGAAAATCTCCTGTGATACCGCGTGGTCAAGATTTCCAGTGGGCTCATCCGCAAGAAGAACTAAGGGCTCGTTGACAATTGCGCGGGCTATAGAGACTCTTTGCTGTTCACCGCCTGAGAGCTGGTTTGGAAAATTAGAGCACTTATGGCTAAGCCCCGTGTGGGAGAGCGCCTTAAAAACTTTTCTCTTCACCTCCCGCTCTCTCATACCCGTAACCCGTAAACTAAACGCCACATTTTCAAAAACATTGCGGTCGCTAAGAAGCCTGAAATCCTGAAACACTATGCCAAGTTTTCGGCGCAGATAGGGGAGATCTTTGTGTCTTGTGCTCTTGGAATCGTACTTGCATACAATCACTTGGCCGCGGCATGGTTTCTCTTCCATGTAAATATGTTTAAGGAGTGTGGTTTTTCCAGCTCCGCTCGCTCCGGTAAGAAATACAAACTCCGCTTTGTCTATAAAAAACGAGACTGCGTCAAGCGCCCTGAACCCGCCCTCATACTCCTTGGTTACATGCGTAAATTGTATCATAGCTATGCTAATCTTTGCAAAAGGAAGTGGATGCGCTCAGATTTATTTGAGTATTTGCGAAAAGTATACCCGTTCCACACCCCTGTCACTTTGAATTGACGATTGTCAATAACCGTTTTTATCTGCGCCGGTGTGAATACTTTTTGCTGATGCTTTTCGGTAATTTTTTCATACAGATTTGAATTGTCATCATATTTACGATATATTGTAAAATCATTATGCTGGACAGCGTCTTTCTCATCAAAGTGACTGTGCCTTATATAAGAGAATTCATCAAAGTCTTCGTAATACATATTATCGCTGAAATACTTCATGGAATTTGCGCGGGTAGTTATATCAAAAAGAAACAGCCCGCCGGGAACTAACACATTGTAAACGGAATTAAACAAGTCTGAGTAATGATGAAGAGTTTGCAAATAATTTATCCCATCATAAAGAAACAGCGCTAAATCAAACTGCTTTTTAAAAGGAAGATTTCTCCCATCCGCGGCGCAGACCGGTATAGCGCATTCTGTCTTACCGCGTGCTTCTCTGCACATCGAAAACGAGATATCTGAGGCGATATAATCGTACCCCAAATTTTTGAGGCGTCCGCCCAAGATACCCGTACCGGCGCCGATTTCAATGATATGCGGATCGGGCGTTTTAGAAAATTTCAGAACGATTTTTGTTATAAGTTCTGCCCACTCCTCATACTCCACATGGCTCATGAGCCGGTCGTATATGGGCGCCAGCGCGTCGTACTGCATTTAGCCTCATATCCTTATGTCAATAAACACCCTCTCGCGCCATCTCGCGACAGTTTCGATAAGTTTCTTCTGAGCAAAAATGTCTTTTGCCTTTTCGGCGATTATTGGATAATCATTTTCAAGAGAGAGCCTCCTGCTCTCTGTGCGGGCGTTGACTCGGTATATAGATACAACGCCGTCTTCCATTATGGGCGCGGTAATCCCGCCCTCTTCAAGGTTTTGTATCGCGCTGCGCAAATCCGCGGAGATCTCAAACATCGAAACCCAGCCCATAGAACCGCCCCGCAGACGCGTGAGATTATCGGCGCTGATCTCTCTTGCGGTTTTTTCAAAATCCTCTTTTTTGTTAATCGTACCGCGGATTGAGTCGAGTCTTGCGGCAGTATTGTCAAACTGTTTTTGATCGGGAGCTACCCGAAGCATGATCTGACGCAATTTAACCCGGCGATCCCGTTTTTCGGTGACTTGAATTATATGAAACCCGAGTCTTGTTTCAAACGGTTCGCTTATCTCCCCTACACCCATTGTAAACGCGCGTTCCTCAAACGCAATCTCTGTGGTGGAACCCTTGGAAATGTACCCAAGCTCTCCGCCTCTGATTGCTTCGGGGCCTTCGGAGTGCTCTTTAGCGAGCTCTTCAAAATCAGCGCCGCCGTCAAGCTGTTTTTTTATCGCCTGAATCCTCGAACGCGCCGATTGACGAATCGAATCTGACGGCGTAATTTTTAAGCTGAGTTTGGAGAGATCGAAACTCTCTCCGATTTCAGGCAGACTGTCTTTATAAGCTGCGTAAAACTGCTCCACATCGCGGCGGTTGATTTTAGCCGCAAAGTAGTAGTTCTGCTGAAGCTTTTGCTTTAAAAGCTGCTCGCGGATCGTACGGCGCGCCTCCGACTTAAAGCGGGAGAGAGTTGTTCCCTGCTGAATGCGCAGCTGCATCTCAAACTGCTCCATTGTAATACCATTTTGCTGCAGAATCATAGAGATGTGATTATTAAGCGCGCTTTCAACCTCATCATTTCGTACAGAGATTGTGGTATCGCCTCTTGCCTGCACCAAGAGTACCTTATTGTCAATCAGCTCATTGAGGAATGTGCGCGTAAGCTCTGCCGTGTCAGCTGTTGCGGGATTAACTCTCATAGCGCTCATACGCATAAGAGAGTACGCTTCAAGCTCTGATTTCATAATTATCTCATCACCCACAACAGCCGCTATTCCGTCAAGACGTTCCCATGCGTATACGCTGAACGCGATTACGGCAATCATCAGGAAAACCGCACTCTTTATACTTCTCACTTCTGCTTCTCCATGCTTGTTATTGATTCACCCGGGGTTAAAACCCCGGGCTGTAGAGACACGCCGAGGACGGCGTGAGCGTCCCTGCAGGACGCGGAAATTATGATATACGAAAGATACGAAATTTACTCTGCCGCTATTCCCGGATTACTTTGCTGCTCCATATCGTGGTGCTGTCTGTCTGAGCCGGGGATAAGATCAATATTAAATTCTACGTTTGTCTTTAACCGCAGATCTGCAATTAGACGGTCTATTTCACTCTTTTGCGCTACGCTTGTGAGCCTTGCGGTAATCTCATCGTAAACCTCTTCTAACGTAGCTATAGCGCCTTTATCGTATTTACCAATTATGCGCAAAATATAAAATCCGTCATCTGAGCGGTAGGGGCCTCCGATTGAGGGTACGGCCAATGTAGCGATTCTTGCGCGCAAAAACGGCGGTACTGCATCTAACGGTACAAACGGCGGGTGATCAAGATTTGTGAGCGGGATTTTAGAGTGAGCCGCTAAAACATCACTGAATTTTTCATGAGTAACGGTGTTGCGGATTTCCCACGCGAGGTTAATATCCTGCACTACTATCTCCTGATATCTTATCATATCCTGCTCGCGGATAAACTGGCTTCTGTTCTTTTCATAATACTCTCTAATAGCCTGATCGCTCACGCCGCTTCTTCCGCCAAGAGAGTTGCGGTTAATAATCTCCGCGCTCAAAAGGTCTTTTTTCATCTTTTCAAGACGCGCTTTTATCTCATGCTCTTTGTCAACCTTGCGGCGCAGCGCTTCCTGATAAAGAAGCTCTGTACTCATCCACTGTCTCACAAAGTGTGCATTCTGTTCGTAAGTAATAATGTCTCTATACTCCATCGGGATACTTGCGTTTAAATCATCAATAGTAAGAACCGCGTTGCCTACCCGCGCAATCACAGGCGATGTTGGTTTCTTATTATTTGGGACGTTAAACTTAACGTCACACCCGGCTAAAAAAAGTACGGTGCAGATTACTACGAACGGGATGCAGATGTATTTTCTTAATTTTTTGATTTTGTTCACGGTTATTATACTCTCTTGCGCTTTCTTGTTGAGGCAAACTTATTTGCCGGTACTTAATATTCACATCAAAATCGGTACCAACATAGTACTATAAATATATATAGCGGATGGTGGGAAATGCCAAAGAAGCATTGTTTTTTCTATAAGGGGGCGGAGTTCTTTTTTTGTAAAAATTGCTATCTGTCAAAAAACAGCATTCGTGGCCGCGTCTCATGCGGGAATAAAATGTGCCGGCTTGCACATAATTTGCCCATAAAATGTGCAATGTTGCACACAATTTGCCCATAAAATGTGCGCTGTTGCACATTATCTTCTTGACATGATGTCTCTTTTATTGTAAATTATATAAAAAGGGCGGATAAATATGGTTCGAAAAGCGGTAAAAAAGCTGTTGAAGTGGAAAGAGTCAAAAGACCGTAAACCGCTTATGCTGTACGGTCTGCGCCAAGTTGGCAAAAGCTGGCTTATGAAAGAATTTGGCGCTAAATACTATAAAAATACCGTATATATAACATTTGACAATAATCCATCCGCTAAAGCCACATTCAACAGCGATTTTGACGTAAAACGCATAATCCGCGAGCTTGAAATCGAAGCGGATACGACGATTCTTCCCGGCGAAACCCTTATTATTTTGGATGAGATACAGGTATGTCCGCGGGCGGTAACATCGTTAAAATACTTCAATGAAGACGCTCCGCAGTATCATGTTATGACTGCCGGAAGTCTGCTTGGTGTAATGAATTTGGCGCAGGATGAGGAAAATGACGAGGCGGAGAGGGTGGAAAATACCGGTTTCCCCGTTGGCAAAACCGATCGCATGACACTATATCCGATGAATTTTATAGAATTTTTAATTGCCGTAGGGGAAGAACGTTTCGCCAAATTAATTGAGAATTTAGATTTTAAGACTGTTGTACCCTTCGCGCAAAAAATATCCGATCTTATGACTCAATACTTTATCGTAGGCGGAATGCCCGCCGCTGTTAAAAAGTACGCTGAGTCTCGCAGCTTTCAAGATGTGCGCGATGTCCATTACGGTTTGATAAACGACTATTACGCCGATTTTGCGAAACATGTCCCAAAATGGGATATCGCCAAAACACGCAGGCTATGGGAGAACGTACCGCTGCAGCTTGGCAAAGAGAACAGGCGCTTTCTGTATTCCGATATGAAAAAGGGGAGCCGCGGACGCGATTACGAAACAGCTCTGCAATGGCTCATTGACGCGGGGATGGTTAGTAAAGTCAACCGCGTAAGCCAGCCGCACATGCCGCTTAACGCTTACATGGAAGAGGCAATATTTAAACTCTACATGCCCGACACAGGTTTATTGTCAACCCTGACAGGGCTTGACCCCCGCGTTTATATTGAGCCGAACAACGCGATATTCCATCACTATAAAGGCGTTCTTGCCGAACAGTTTGCACTGCAGGAAATTCGTGCAAGCAACACAAATCTTCAAATATACTTTTGGGCCAGCGAAGCCAATAAGGCCGAGATAGAATTCGTCGTGCAGGCAAATAATAAAATTATTCCCATTGAGGTTAAAGCAGGCAAAAACACCAAATCAGAAAGTCTGCGCTCCTATATCTCAAGAAAAGATTTTGCCGCCTCAATAGCCGTCAGAACCTCATTGAACGACTACAGGGTTGCTGACAATATTTATAATTCCGATTGTGTATTATATGATATTCCTCTGTATATGATCGGGGGATTTGAGAGGGTGATTTTTGATGCGAATGAGAATTGCTGAATTTTCACAATTATGATAGATTATATTAAATAAAAACTAGTGCGCTTTTTTTCAGTTGCGTTCAACTTCTTCTACCGAAATCCCCATTATTTGAGAAATTTGGGAAGACGGCATTCCCAAAGATTTCATTTTTTGGACGGCGTCCTTGTTTTTTAGAACAAGTATATCTTTTTCTTGGGCAATCGCGTCTTTTTCTCGGGCAAGTTCTTCGTATTCTTGCTTTACTTGTCTGAGTTCCTGATCTTTTTTTCCGAACGCTTCTTCCATCGCTTCGAGATACTCTTGCTCTTTTTGCAGCATTTTTAGCGTTTCTTCATCAGCGGCAGATTTTTGCAAAATCCTCACCAATTCTTTAAGTTCCGGATCTACTTGCTCCAAGTCCTCTTCGGTTAAATTTAATCCTTTAGTTGTCTCCGTTTCGCCGATGAAATTTGCCTGCTCAAAAATCGATAATAAATTATCTAATTTTGTTTTATAACTCGGCTTTATTCTCAGCGCTTGAATAAAATACGCATTATGCGTTAAACTTCCCACAAAATAATCGTTGCTGCTTAATTTTTCGTTGGTGCGTAAATCCCAACAATCTGGACGAGCCATAAAAGCCGGCGAATCAACGGACAAATCAAAGCCAAGAATGTATATTGATATTATCGGAAGCACGGAAGCAATGTATTCTTTGCCCAAATATCGTCGAAAACGGGTAATGTCTGCCAAATGTTTCGCTTTTTGCAGTTCTATTATTACGCTTTTTTCTGTGCCGTCTTTTAATTTTATTTTAGCCGAAAAATCCATCCGAAAAAGTGTTACTTTTTGGGTTATGGGGTCTTCTTGAATACGTTCTTGCGGAGTTTGTGTAAGTTCTATTACCTCACAGTCCAAAATCGTGCCGACAAAAAACTTTGCAACACGATTATTTTCCATAATTTGCTTGAACGACACATCGTAAATCGGGTTTACAATTACCATATTTCCTCCTGTAGGGGAAAATACTATTTGCCGAAAAAGGAAAATCGAGAATAACTACCGTGAGTAAAAATTAGAGATGTTTTAACCAAAAGGACACTGAAAAAACAGATGAATAGTTATACCGCTTATAAGAGCAGCAGTATATGCAATATTGCGGTTATCCATAGATTTTTTGGTGCAGGTGTAATTATAATTTAAGAGCAATAATTTTTCCAGTCAAAGCGAAAATTTTTTTTTGCATTGTTATTAGCAGGATATCTATATTTTTAAGGATAATTGCAGTCTTATGTCCATAAAAACTAACCCGAACCGGAGTTAACAAATAATGCCCATTCCTTTCAAACCAAACCCATCAAAAACAAGAGTAACAGCAATCGGCTCGGCGCTTATGGATTTATGTCTTATTGAGTCGGATGATTTTTTAAGCGGCTCGGGTGCGCAAAAGGGCGGGATGGTGATGGTTGATCATACGCACATTACAAGCGTGCTTTCAAAAAGCGCCGCGCGTCCAAGCATTGTGCCCGGAGGCAGTGCGTGCAATACGATTGTGGGGGTGGGAAGACTTGGAGCGAAGGCTCGGTTTATCGGTAAACGGGGGAGTGATGATCTCGGTAATACATTTGAACAAAGTCTTGTGAAAAGCAATGTTGATCCGATTTTATTCAAATCCCCATCCGCAACAGGACACGTGCTGTCAATAATCACCCCGGACGCTCAGCGTTCAATGCTTACTTATCTTGGCGCGTCTGCGGAAACTCAGCCTCACGAAATAGAGGAGAAACATTTTGAAGACAGCGCGTTTGTTCACATTGAAGGATATCTGCTTTTTAACGAAAAGTTATTGCTGAGCGCGCTTAAAGCCGCCAAAGCCGCGGGTGCGCTTATCTCGCTTGACTTGGCCAGTTTTACCGTCGTAGAAGCGTCAAGGAAACTTTTGGAAGAGATCGCCGACGAGTATGTTGACATATTGATAGCTAACGAAGATGAAGCGGCAGCTTTCACCGGACATAAGGATGAACAAAAGGCGGCGGAAGCGCTTGGCAAAAGAGCGGCTGTTGGAGTGATGAAACTTGGCAAGCGGGGCAGTGTTATCATCCACAAAGACAACGCCGTAAAAATTGAACCGTGCGGAAGCGGTAAAGCTGTTGATACGACAGGCGCCGGTGATCTTTGGGCGTCTGGATTTCTTTACGGACTTGTGAAAGGGTATGATATAGAAAAAAGCGGCAAGATCGCCTCTCTTTGCGGATTTGAGGTGTGTCAGGTTGTCGGAGCGCATATTCCTGATGAAGGGTGGGATCGTATAAAACAGGCCGCAGCTCTGTAGTCCCAAAGGGACTTAACGTCTATAACCTCCGGCGTAAGCCGGAGAGGAATCAGGCATACCCTATCCACACAGCCCCAGCGGGGCATTGTCTTTATGCCCGCGAAATCTTTCTTGTCAACTTAAAAACCTCCGCCGCCAATATCACCGTAAAAGCAAGCGCGGTAATCTTGACCCACATCTCAAATGACAGAGGTACGGTTTTGAAAAACGCGCCTGCAAATTGTATGATAATAACCTGAACTCCAAATGTCATCCCAACAACAAAGAGCATCAGCTTATTACGGTGGATATTTTTGAAAATACTGGTGTCGCCTAATTCCCGGCTGTTAAACGCGTTGAATAATTGAAAAAGGACAAAAAGCGTGAAAAGTACTGTCGATTCCTGTGCCGCGTCAGCTTGCAGAAAGTTAAATTTCTTTTGGAGGATGACAATGACCGCCATAAAAATCCCGCTGAGCAGAATTTTTGAGAGTATCCTTTTTGATATAATATAAGAGTTCCTTTTTGTCGGCTGGCGCTTCATCAGATCATCGCGTATAGGCTCAAGTCCTAAAGTCAGCGCGGGAGGGCCGTCCATAATAATATTAATCCACAAGAGCTGCAGCGCAGTAAACGGCGCGCCAAGACCTAAAAATATTGACGATAGAACAGTCGTAACGGACGCTAAATTCGTAGTTAATTGGAAGCAGATAAAACGCTGGAAATTTTCGTAGATTCCCCGTCCCCACTGTACGGCTTTTACTATTGTAGAAAATGAATCATCAAGCAGAACAATATCAGCCGCTTCTTTTGAAACTTCTGTGCCTGTTATTCCCATAGCGATTCCTACATCCGCGTTTTTAATTGCGGGGGCGTCGTTTATTCCGTCTCCTGTAACAGCTACTACATGGCCGTCTGATTTTAAAAGTTGAACAACACGCATTTTTACAACCGGTGTACTTCTTGCGATAATACGTATTTTTGTCAACTGTTTTGTAAGTTCCTCATCCGACAGATGTTCAAGATCTCTCGCTTCAACTGCCAAGTGATCTTCGGATAATAGATTTAATTCATTCGCGATTGCTTTTGCGGTTATGATATTATCACCGGTTAAAATTTTTAGATCAATCCCTGCGCTGCGGCAGCTATTTACAGCGTCATAAACATCTTTACGAAGCGGATCTGTGATAGCTGCGAATCCGTCAAAAATCATCTCTGATTCTATATCACGTCTTGCGGATTCATAATCACTCTCGCTCTTATTATTATTGATAGATATTTTTTTATGAGAGAACGCGATTACGCGGCACGCTTTTTCCTGAAAACGTGTGATCTGTTTTGTGATTTCTTCTGTTTGACTTTCGGATAGATTACATTGTGAAATTATTTTTTCGGGACTTCCCTTTGAGAAAGCAACGGATTCACCTGAAATATCCGCAATCGTAGTCATGTTTTTATTTTCAGATGAGAATGGAAAGACGTAGCTTATTTTTTGATTACCGCGGATATCGGTATAATCATATCCTGCTGTTTTTGCGGCGTGAAGAAGAGCGCACTCTGTTGGATTTCCTAAAAACTTAATCTCGTTTTCGTTAAAATTTACATCCGCGTTTGAGTTGATACAAAAATTTTCGATCAACAAGCCGGAATTTAATTTTTCCGGGACGATCATTGTATTACCATCATAAATATTAACAACCGTCATTCTATTTTCTGTAAGAGTCCCCGTTTTATCCGAGCAGATTACATTGATACAACCAACCGTTTCGCACGCGACCATTTTTTTTACAAGCGCGTTTTGCTTTGACATTTTTATTATGTTAATCGCAAGAGAGATAGCTACTATCGTCGGTAAACCTTCGGGGACAGACGCGACTATCAGCACGATACTTGTAATAAATGCTTCCGCGATATTGGCGAGTGTTGCGGTGTCGGTTTTCATAAATATAAACAGTTGAACTAAAAAGGCTATAGCGGCAGCAGCCGTGCCAAAGAACGCGATAGTTTTTCCAAGTTTTCCTAACTTTTCCTGCAATGGAGTACTTGTCTTTTCTGTCTTAGAAAGTTCAGCCGCTATTTTTCCAAATTCTGTACCATAGCCAACATCAGTAACAATCATCTTCCCGCTGCCATTTGTAATAAAACATCCTGAATAAAGCATATTGAACCGCTCTGCGACCGGAGTCTTTTCATCACTTATCATAATGTCAGGATTCTTTTTGACAGGTACGCTTTCACCGGTAAGGGAAGATTCATCCGCCTGTAAAGAGATACTCTCTATAAGCCTGCCGTCTGCCGGGATTTTATCCCCCGTCTCAATAACAATAATATCTCCTACAGCTATTTCCTTTTGTGAAATCAGTTTAGGATGACCGTCTCTTATCACCTTAACCGCAGTATCATCGGTTATTTTTGTGAGGGTTTCAAACGCTTTCGCGCTTCTGCCCTCCATTGCTACTGTGATGATTATAGAGATAGAAATTGCGGCAAAAATCCCCACACATTCTAAAAAGTCCGCCTCGGCGCCTTTTGTATGCAGTATGATGTTGACTGCAACCGCGATAACCGCGGCGAGAATCAACATTATAATCATAGGTTCACCGCAAGCGGAGAAAACGCGGCTTATAAGTGATGGAGATTTTGCGGCGGAGAGTACATTTGCGCCGTATTCTAAAATGTTCTGCGCAGCTTGAAAGTCAGTCAATCCTTTTTGAGGATTTGTCTTAAATTTCCTTATTAACGACTCTTTTGATTCCATGAAGTGATTCATATTCGATCTTCCCTTTTGTCTATTATTTATACAATAAAAAAACTCAAGCATAGTTTTGAGAGCTACACTTGAGTCATATTGTATAAAACAAAAGCTCACGCATAGCTACAATTTATAGCCATACGTGAGTCTCGTTAATTAAGTCAAGCCAGATGGTACTATCCATCGAGATTGTTGGCTTGGCGCACAGAAACTTCTGTGCCAACTACTCCCCCACGGGTATTTTTTCTATACTCATAAAATATATAAAACAGAGGGAGGAGTCAAAATAAAAATCTTTCGTTTTGAAAACCTGCCCACTTTTAGCTGAGTATCATTTATATTATACTGCATAACGGCATAAACCTCACGGCCCTGCGTGCAGTTGCGTGCGGTGCAGTGTAGATTTATGCCGTGTACCGGTATATATGTTTTTAGGGACAGGGAGTAATAGCTATGCAGCCGCTTGCAGGTTTAATAATGGGTTCGTCTTCTGACTGGGACACTATGTGCCACGCGGCACAAATTATGGATGAATTGAAGATTCCCTATGAAACAGAGGTCGTTTCCGCTCACCGGACTCCGGACAAGCTTTTTGACTATGCCGAAAACGCAGATAAAAGAGGCATTGAGGTTATAATCGCGGGCGCGGGCGGCGCGGCGCATCTTCCCGGTATGGCGGCGTCAAAAACAAGTCTGCCGGTGATAGGCGTTCCAGTTCAGTCAAAAGCGCTTAACGGGATGGATTCGCTTTTGTCTATCGTGCAGATGCCCGCCGGTATTCCTGTCGCGGCTATGGCGATTGGTAAAGCGGGAGCGGCAAACGCCGCGCTTATGGCAGCCTCTATTCTTGGCAACAAGTATCCGCAGATCAAAGCGAGTTTGAATGAATATCGCACAAAACAGACTGACAAAGTATTATCTAACCCTGATCCAAGGGCGGGAAAATGAGAATAGGGATTTTAGGCGGCGGACAGCTTGCGCGTATGCTTGCGCTTGGGGGAATTCCTCTTGGAGCCAAGTTTGTGGTGCTTGAACCTACACAGGATGTATGCTCCGATGACGTTTGTGAGCATATTGTAGGGTTCTATAGTGATACAGCAACACTTGATCAATTTGCGGATAAGGTTGACATCATTACTTATGAATTTGAAAACGTGCCCTCAAAATGCGCGAATTATTTGTCTGCAAAAAAACCTGTTTATCCGCCTCCCGCGGCGTTAGAAGTATCGTGTGACCGCCTCAAAGAGAAAACTCTTTTTAAAGAGCTTGGAATAGACACGCCGAATTTCGCGGCAATACAAAGTCTTGACGACCTGACTTCAGCGCTGCGTGAAATTGGTTTTCCATCCGTTCTGAAAACACGTACTCTTGGTTATGACGGAAAGGGTCAGGCTGTACTTCGCAGTGAGGCTGATGTTGAAGTTGCATGGGCGCAGCTTGGCGGTGTGGATTGTATTTTAGAGGCGTTTGTCCCTTTTACAAGAGAGATAAGCGTAATCGCGGTAAGATCGCGTATTGGTGAAACGGTATTTTATCCTGTAAGTGAAAACACTCATAAAAATGGTATTTTACATAAGGCAATCTGCCGTCCCGCGGACCCCATGCAAAAGCCGGCGGAAGAGTACATCAAAAAGCTGTTCGAAAAACTCAACTATGTTGGGGTTTTAGCTCTTGAGCTTTTTGAAATGAACGGAAAACTTCTCGCAAACGAGATAGCTCCGAGAGTTCATAACACCGGTCACTGGAGTATCGAGGGCGCAAACACAAGTCAGTTTGAAAACCACATCCGCGCTATTACAGGATTGCCGCTTGGAGATACCTCACCGGTGGAATTTTGCGCGATGGTGAATTTTATAGGAGAGACGCCAAACGCGGCGGCGGTGCTTAGTATTAAGGGTGCGCACTTTCATGATTACGGAAAGGAAGCAAAACCGGGACGCAAATTGGGTCATGCTTCTATCCGCCGTCCAACCAAAGAAGCTATGCTTGAGGGATTTGACAAGTTGCTCTCGTTAGTAAATTAATTGCCAAGATATGCCGAGGCGTTGCGCGCAGCGCCCTTACAACATATACTGACTAACGGCATAAATCTACACTGCACTGCACGCAGGGCCGTGGGGCTGCTTAGCGGCACAGTGTAGATTTATGCTGTGAAGCGGTATATACATCCCCATCAATCAACCTGCTTTAAGCTTTTTCTTCACAGCCTCTGCAATAATCTTAATCCCCATTTCGATTTTTTCCTCAGGCGTGCTTGAGAAAGCAAGGCGCAGACAATCGTTTTTTGTCCCGTGCGGATCAAAAGCGCTGCCTACTACGAATGCCGCGCCGTTTGCTAACGCTTCATCAAATACTTCTGTTGCATCCATATTTTTTGGCAATGTTACCCAAATGTAAAATCCACCCTTGGGAGTAGTCCAGCTTATCTCCTCGGGCATATATTTTTTGAGACTGTCGAGCATAATTGAGGCGCGAATTGCATAAGCTGAGCGTAGTCCTTCAAGATACCCGCCTAATTTATTCTGAGATAAAAACTGAGCGGCAAGCACCTGTGTGAACGATGGGGAACAGGCATCCATAGACTGTTTTGACTGCTCGCATTTATCGGCGATTTCGATTGGAGCTGCAAGCCATCCAAGGCGCATACCGGGACTGAAAATTTTGGCAAATGAACCGGTGTAACAAATAGGCACCGGCGAATTTTTCATAGCTTTGAGCGGAACGGTAAGCTCTTTATCACGGGCGTCAAAATAGAGTTCACCATAAGGGTCGTCTTCAAGTATGCAGATATCTCTCCCCTTAAGGCAGTCCAAAAGCTCCTGTTTGCGTTTGATGCTGTAAATCATCCCTGCCGGATTGTGGAAATATGGAGTCAGGTATAAAATTTTTGCTTTTGAACCGATTCTGTCAAGAGTTTCAAGGAGCTGCGGAATGATAATTCCATCGTTGTCTAAATCCACTCCGGCTAACTCCGCCTCATAAGATTTAAACGCGGCGAGAGCGCCTATAAAGCTGGGGTTTTCTGTTACAACCACATCACCGGGATCCAAAAAAACCTTTGCTACAAGATTTATCGCCTGTTGAGCGCCGGTTGTGACAATTAAGCCTTGATCGTCAAAACTTATGCCTTTTGATTCCATATATTTTTTGATCTCAGCGATAAGCGGAGGAAAGCCGTCTGTGGCCCCATACTGCATGCCAAACCGCTTAATCTGATCTGGAAGCTCTTTATAAATTTCATCGACAATTTCAACTGGCAAAAGCGACATTGCGGGAGATCCGCCGGCAAAAGAGATAACATTGGGGTCGGCTGCTAATTTCATTAAGCGGCGAATTTCAGAGGAACGCATTCCCTGAGCGCTTGAAGAGAGTGTGGGCATTTTACGTAATGTCCTTTCCGGTGATATGAAGTATAATTAATAATTTACAATATACAATCTATAAATAAATGATGATGATCTATTCATTAATTAATATCTTTAAACAAATTAAAACGCTGCATGAGGACAACCGCCGCCTGCGCATGACGGCATAGCTCTGCCGCCGCATCCGCCCCCGCTTGCACACGATGGCATACCCGATCCGCTTTTCATTGATATGCCGCCAATAGCAGACATGCACTTTTGCGTTTCAGAAGCTCCGCACGCGGGGCATGGAATTTTTTTATCGCGGTCGCCGGTGACTAACTCTTCAAAAAAGTTACTGCATTTTTCACATTTATACTCGTAAATCGGCATCTGTTATCCTTTTTTACCTTATTGATCATTCCATAGTAGTTGCACTGTACATCTCCATAAATATAATATATTTTCTTATTTGAATATTTAATCATCTATCATATCGTTTAAAAGAGTTAAAACCAGCGAGGTGAATACAATATGAAATCATACCGCAAAGAACTAACTTTCCGTACCAAGACACGCCGGGCATATGTAAACATTACCCCGCATATCGAAGCCGCTTTAGCCGAAAGCGGAATCAGTGATGGATTATGCCTTGTCAATGCCATGAATATCACGGCAAGTGTATTCATCAATGACAACGAGAGCGGCCTGCATCGTGACTTCGAGCGGTGGTTAGAAAAACTCGCGCCGGAAAAGCCTCACAGTCAATACGACCATAACGGATATGAAGATAACGCAGACGCGCATTTAAAGCGGTCTGTAATGGGGCGTGAAACTGTTGTCGCGATCACCAATGGAGCGCTTGACTTTGGAACGTGGGAGCAGATATTTTACGGCGAGTTCGACGGTATGCG
>WRCH01000012.1 GCA_009784115.1 Chitinispirillia bacterium | reverse complement strand
CAGCAGTAGAAATGGTAAAGCTCGCTGCCTCTGGATTAGTTGTATACCAAATTGTATCAGGCGTTTGAGCATTCGCAGATACTGCCATTAAAAACAGCGAAATTATCAGGAAAATGAGAGATATTGCATTTCTCATAATAAACTCCTTCCCTCAACAATGGTTTTTTCTCTATTTACACCCTCTTCAATTAATGGAGAGCTTTCGGTCTCAACAATAAGATCAGAGTAATCATCCGGCTCAAATATCACCTCTATTTTTATTTCACCTTTTTTGACATTAGGCTCTATTTTAGTAATGTAACCGGTAAGAACTTTTTCATTCGTATAAATCTTATCTTTAAAAAACACTTTGACCTGCCCCCGTTTTTTGTTCCAATTCCAATGTTAGTCTTTATTCCTTTTCTTTTATTAATATAATGTATTCAGAACATAGTATCAAGTACACAGGGTGCTGCGCTCACGCCAACTACGTCTTGGCTTACAGAAAAGACAAATTCGTGTGTATTCATCAATTATGTTAAGCCAACGAACTTTTCACAGGGGACGCTCAAGTTTACATAAGATACATTGTGCAGCACGCAAGGTATTGATTTTAAACAAGTTGCATTTTTAATATAATATGTGCCGTTAAGAAGCATAAAAAGAATTATTTTTCTTATAGATTGATATTTATGCGAGTTAATGAAAAGTAAGAGGAATATCATGCTTGTATATCATGGCAGCAATCATGTTGTGAAAGAGCCTCAAATCATTCCCGGCAGCAAATTTTTAGCTTTTGCAAATATGTTGATTTTTATGAATTGGCGGATATCCCAAATGGATAAAAATAAATTTGACACGATTATTCCTGTAATAACCGCTCATTTGGTGGATAGAATATCCGCAACCGAAAATATTCTTGAAGATGAAGCTATTGAAAAATTATACGCTTCACAGTTATATGCGTTTCTTGAAGATGAGAAAACCAAGGTATGGCAATACAGTACTGATAAATTATATGATTTGTATAAATCAGAAAAAACAGACGGTAAATTAGAATTGCCTGAATATTGAGAGAGGTAACGCATGAGCCGCACATTAGAATTTAAAGTTTTTTGTTTAGAGGTTTACAAGCGAGCTAATAATATTAGTGGCGCTAACGCCGTGAGTCTTTTTAAGAAGTATGGAGTTTTTGATTATATATCCTCGTTCTATGATGTACTTCATTCTACTGGAAGCCAATACATCGCCAAAGATATTGGTGAGTTTTTAGACGCGAAAATAGCGCAAAAATAGTTGGCTGCTGCTGTCGGAATGCCGCTCTCAGTCTTTGAATTATTATGATAGTAGCATATTCATAAGCCGATTGATTATTTTAATTAAGATCATCAATTATTATCATTAAGATGCGTGTTTATCATTTTTGTTAGATGTGTATGACGATTCATGCTAAGCGATAATCATTATTGAAACGAGGTACTTATGTCTGGACATTCCAAATGGGCCACAATTAAAAGGGCCAAGGGCAAGGCTGACGCAGCAAGAGGCAAACTTTTTAACAGGCTGATCCGCGAAATAACTATTGCCGCGCGGATGGGCGGGGGAGAGGCCGCCTCTAATCCGCGTTTACGTACTGCGGTTAGCGCCGCGCGGGGCGCTAACATGCCCGGCAAGAATATCGACAATGCCATTCAGAAAGGCACAGGTCAGCTTGAGGGGGTAAATTACGAGGAGATCACTTTTGAGGGTTATGGGCCGGGCGGCGTCGCGGTTCTTATTGAAACCGTCAGCGACAACAGAAACCGCATCGTGGGCGAAGTCCGCCACCTGCTCACAAAATACGGCGGTAATTTAGGACAGACCAATTCCGTCGCGTGGATGTTCAAGGCCAGGGGGATAATCACGGTTGCTAAAGAGGCAATGGCAGAAGACGCGCTCATGGAGCTTGTTTTAGAGGCCGGCGCGGATGATATGGTTCTTGAGGGTGATGAGTATGTGATCAGCACGACAGTAGATACTTTTGACGCGGTACGCGAAGCGCTTGTAAACGCGAAGATTGAACCCGCTTCCGCCGAAATAACAAAAGTAGTTGACAATCCGGTAAAAGTTGAAGGTGAAAACGCTGCAAAAATTATGAAAATGGTTGACGGGCTTGATGATCTTGATGATACGCAGCACGTATACGCCGGTTTTGATTTGAGTGATGAAGAACTCAGTAAACTGGGATAAAACGAATGTGTGGCGTTGCTGAAGATGTCATTGATGTTTTCCTCGTCCCTTTAGGGACGGCAGATGGTAGCCAGGGGTTTCAACCCCTGGGGCGGAGCGATGGATAATACGTATGGCGTATGGATTGGGATTGATGGCGTGCGAATGCGCAATATTCAATCGGAGAATCAATAAAAAATGATCATTCTCGGAATCGACCCCGGAACAGCGGTAACAGGCTATGGCGTCATAAGAGTAGTTAATAATGCCGTATCGTGGATTGATTCGGGGGTGATTGTTTCCGACAGTTCTATGGCTTTGAGCGACCGGCTGCTTCGCATTTATGAGGGGATCTGCGCCAAAATTAGCGAGCATGCGCCGCAGAGGGTTTGCATAGAGGAGGCGTTCTACGGCAAGAACGTTCACACAACTCTTGTACTGGGCCACGCCCGCGGAGTCGCGATGCTTGCCGCTGCGCAGGCAGGGTGTATCGTAAGCGAGTACACTCCGCGTGAAATTAAAAAATCGGTAACCGGTAACGGCAATGCCGAAAAAGAGCAAGTCGAATATATGGTGAAGATGATTTTAAATCCTAAAGCTGAAAAAATGCGTCAGGACGCTTATGACGCGCTTGCTGTAGCGATGTGTGATTTTTACAATATGGGACGCGGCGCGTTGTTATCATCAGTAAAGGGTTTATCTAAAAAGCAGGCGGGGGCACCTCCGAAAGCAGCCCCTGTCTCTGCAAGTTGAACAAAAGCGTAACATTTGTAAGGGCGGCCTCTTCCTTCGGAGGTGCGGCCGCCCGCGTTGAAAACTAACTAAAAAAGGGTTAATGGCAATTGATAGATTATATTCGCGGTATACTTGCAGATAAAGAGATAGAGCATATTGCAGTTGAGGCAAACGGTGTGGGGTATTCGGTATCAATTCCTCTCTCAACTTATGAGAAACTCCCTGAGCCCGGTAAGGAAGTAAAAGTATTTATCCACTATTACGTGCGTGAAGACGCGGTAAAACTTTACGGATTCGCTTCAAAAACTGAGCGGGAGATCTTCCTGCATCTTATTGCCATAAGTAAAATAGGGCCAAAGATCGCCTTAGGTATTTTGTCCGCGGTGTCAATAGAAAATTTAGTAGCGAGTGTAAACTCAGCAGACTCCGCAAGATTAGAAAAAATCCCGGGGATAGGATTAAAAACGGCGCAAAGGCTTGTTGTAGAGCTTAAGGGAAAACTTGGCATGTACGCCTCGTCATCAGCGCCTGTTTCCGTATCGGCAATTAAGCGTTCGGGCGGTAAAATAAACAGCCGCAGAGATGAAGCGTTCGCGGCAATGATGTCGCTCGGCTACAACGATAAACAGGTTCTTAAAGCAGTAACAAGGGTAGAACAGGAAATAGGAGACGACGCTCCTATTGAAGAATGGATAAGAATGGCATTACAGGTGATATAATATCCCCGGCCTTCTCCGCACCCCTTTAGGGGTGCAAGATTGTAGCCCCGGGTTTTAACCCGGGGATTATGGGAACGATGACGCGAATTATGTATAGATTAACGGATTAACGGATGAACGGATGAACGGATTAACGGATTAACGGATTAACGGACGGCACAAATGTTTGTCATAAAAATGCAGGATCAATAAATAATAAAAATGAACGACGATGAAAACAGAATAGTTTCCGGTGAAAATTTCGGCTCCGACGAAGAGCATTTCGATAACGCGCTCCGCCCGGAGCGTTTTTCCGATTTTATTGGTCAGGAAGCTATTAAAGAGAATTTGAAGATTTTTGTGGAAGCCGCTAAAAAACGGGGCGAAGCGCTTGACCACGTACTCTTTTGCGGCCCGCCGGGGCTTGGTAAAACTACGCTGTCGCGAATTCTCGCGAATGAATTAGGGGTAGGGATACAGATAACATCCGGCCCAGTCCTCGAAAAAAAAGGCGACCTTGCGGGCAACCTTACAAATCTTGGCGAACGGGAAATTCTTTTTATTGACGAAATACACAGGCTCAATAGAATCGTTGAGGAGTCTTTGTATCCAGCGATGGAGGATTTTGTTTTTGACATAACGATAGGCGACGGCCCTGCCGCCCGTTCCATTCAGCTTAATTTGAAACCGTTTACCCTAGTAGGCGCTACTACAAGAGCCGGTATGCTCACATCACCCATGCACGCGCGCTTTGGTTATGTGTGCCGCCTTATATATTATACTCCCGAAGAGTTAAAACTTGTTATATTAAGATCCGCCTCCATACTTGGGGTTGATTGTGATAACAAGGCCGCCCTTGAACTTGGCAAAAGAGCGCGCGGAACTCCGCGTATCGCTAACAGGCTCCTTAGACGCTGCCGTGATGTAGCGCAGGTGAGGGGTGACGGTTCTATAACAATTGACATTGTAAACAAGACGCTTTCGCTTCTTGGGGTGGATGCAAATGGTCTTGACGAAATGGACAGGAATATTTTACTTTCAATAATAGAGCATTATAACGGCGGCCCTGTCGGGTTAAATACCGTAGCCGTGGTTGTGGGGGAGGAGCCTGATACGATTGAGGAGGTCTATGAACCGTTTTTAATTCAATCAGGTTTTTTAAAGCGTACCCCAAGGGGCAGGGAAGTAACAACAAAAACGTATAAATATTTCAATAAGCCGATACCGAGGCGTCATGCTGAGCAGTCGGATCTTTTTAATAATGAGGATTGACAAGCTCATATAGCTGAGAGGATTAAATATGAATTGGGTTGATTCCGGCAGATTTTTGATAATAGCCGGTACAGTTATAGTCGTAGTTGGTTTTTTATTTTTATTATCTGACAAAATACCTTTGGGAAAACTGCCGGGTGATCTGCAATTCGGTTCCGGACGCTTTAAAATTCATATTCCCATAGCTACTTCTATACTGGTCAGCGTAGTACTGACGATTGTCTTTAATTTTTTCGCGCGTAAATAGGGGCGGCGCCTCAATAACTTGACCGGGAGGAATAATGTACTGTATCAAAAAAATTACAGATGATTTAACATGGGTTGGAGCAAATGACAGGCGTCTTGCGATGTTTGAGGGGGTTTATTCTGTTCCTTACGGTGTCTCTTACAATTCATATCTTTTGCGTGACGAGAAAAATGTACTGTTTGACACTGTAGATAAAGCGGTAACTCAGAGATTTGTTGAGAATGTTAAGAAGGTTTTAGACGGCGGAAAGCTTGATTATCTCATTGTGCAGCACATGGAACCCGATCATTCGGCCTCA
Organism: Chitinispirillia bacterium; assembly: GCA_009784115.1. Taxonomy (GTDB): domain Bacteria; phylum Fibrobacterota; class Chitinivibrionia; order Chitinivibrionales; family Chitinispirillaceae; genus WRCH01. Next base: position 31,288 of record WRCH01000012.1, on the reverse strand, counting down.
ATTTCCGCAATATTAAATATGTACCCCGATATGAAAGTCGTTTGCACCCGTCAAACGGCTGATATGATAAAAAATTTTTATGATCTTAATATTGATTCGCGCGCTCATATTGTCAAAGAGAAAGATACGCTGAGTACAGGAAAACATACGCTTCATTTTGTCAGCGCGCCTATGGTTCACTGGCCTGAGGTTATGGTTACTTATGATTCCGCGGACAAAATTTTGTTTTCGGCGGATGCGTTCGGCTGTTTTGGAGCGCTCAACGGAACACTGTTTGCGGATGAAGTTGATTTCGACCGGGACTATATGGATGAAGCGAGGCGTTATTATGCAAATATCGTTGGTAAATACGGCGCTCAGGTTCAGTCACTCCTTAACAAAGCGCAAACTTTAGAGATAAACATGGTCTGTCCGCTTCACGGATTTGTTTGGCGTAAAGATATAGGCAAGATTGTCTCAAAGTATGATTTGTGGAGTTCGTATAAACCGGAAGAGGAGGGCGTTATGATCGCTTATGCCTCGGTTTACGGCAATACGGAGATCGCGGCTGAGATACTCGCCTCCTGTTTGCGTGATGCAGGCGTCAAAACGGAGATGTTTGACGTTTCTGTTACCCCTGCTTCGGAGATTGTATCGGCGGCATTCAAATGGAGCCATCTTGTATTCGCTTCTACTACGTATAACGCGGGGATTTTTGTGGCGATGGAAGCATTGCTTCATGATCTTACAGCTCACAACATTCAAAACCGCTCAGTTGCCATAATCGAAAACGGATCATGGGCTCCTGCAAGCGGTAATCTTATCGCCGAGAAATTAAGCAAATGTAAAAATATAAATATCCTCGGAGAAAAAATTACCGTAAAGTCAAGCCTCAAACATTCTCAGCTTGAAGAGATAAATAAACTTGCGGAGATAATCGCCTCGGGTATAAAAAAATCTGACACTCCGGTAAATTCAAACGCAAACTCAAACGCCATGTTTAAACTGCCTTACGGCTTGTTTATTTTGACAGCGAAAGATGGTGATAAAAACAACGGCTGCGTTATCAATACCGCCATGCAGATAACCGCAATGCCTGTAAAAATTTGTGTAACCGTGAATAAAAGTAACTTTACACATGATATCATAGCGAAAACAGGAGAATTTAACATCTCCGTACTGTCTGAAAGCGCGCCTTTCGCTGTTTTCGAACGATTTGGTTTCAAAAGCGGTAAGGATACGGATAAATTTGCCGACGCCGCTTACGGCATGTGCGCGGCAAACGGCATTCGGTATATTCACGATCATGCAAACGCGGTAATTTCCGCAAAGGTAATCAGTTCTCATGATTACGGAACTCACACCATGTTTATAGCAGGAGTTACCGAAACGGCTGTACTGTCCGGCAAGTCAAGCATGACATATCAATACTATCTCAACAATGTTAAACCCAAACCCCAAGCCCCAAAGGCGGATAAAAAAGGGTTTGTGTGCAAAATATGCGGATATGTATATGAGGGTGATAACTTGCCGCAGGATTTCATCTGTCCGCTGTGCAAGCATGGAGTACAGGATTTTCAACAGATAGCGTGAAGCGCTGAGAGTGAAGTGCGGAATTAACGCCAAAAAACTTCACTCTCAACTCTCCGCACTCAACACTATTAAAAGGAGGTTAAAGTATGAAGTATGTTTGCGTATGCGGGTATGAGTACGACGAAACCGCTGGAGATCCGGATAACGGAATTGCTCCCGGAACAAAATGGGCCGATGTTCCCGAGGATTTTCTATGTCCTCTGTGCGGAATGGGCAAGGATGCGTTTTCCGGTGAATAATGGGAGTTAAAACTCGTTATCTCATAAAAAAGCCCTGTAATATGTTGATTTACAGGGCTTAAAAAAGCCGCACCATTCAGAACTCCGCTCCATAGATATACCGCTTTCAAATTCCAAGTTTCTTTTTGATTTCATCCAACGGGATCCCCCTTTATTTTTAAACAGGAGCAGATTTTGCTTTCAACACTTATGAGGAGACTCTAAGGAGCTCGTCAAAGAGTATATCATAATGATAAATGATAAATGTAAAGGATAGCAAAATGTCCTCAGATATAGAACAGAAGAGTTCACAGAAGCCGTCAGAAACGCAAAGCGGCGGTAATGGCGGCAGTGCCGGTAAATTTGGTATGCTGCGGATTTTTCTGTGGGCTCTCATTTTAACAGTTCTTTTCTCGTATGTCTTTGGCTCTCTTGGCAAACCTCAAAGGGTAACGCTTGCGTATACGGAGTTTAAAAATCAGGTGAGAGAGGGAAATGTTTCAAATGTTCTTGTTAAGGGCAATAATATTGAGGGCAGTTTTATCACAGGTTATGACTACAAAGAGGAATACGCCGGAGATACCGTGCGTTACTCGCACTTCTCAACTGTAAAACCTGATTTTGACGACAGCGATTTGATGGGACTTTTGGAGAGCGCCGGTGTGAGTGTGAAGGCGCAGTCAACAGAGAGCAGCTGGTTTTTAAGTTCGCTTATTCTTCTTGTGCCGTGGCTTCTTATTATCGGTTATTTTATGTACGCGGCTTCCCGTTTTCAAAAACAGGTGGGCGGCAGCGGCGGCGGATTTCCCGGCAGCAGTATTTTCAGTGTTGGAAAGTCAAAAGCGAAACGCTTTCGCCGCGAGATGTCAAATGTCAGCTATTCGGATGTCGCGGGGCTTGGAAACGCAAAAAAAGATCTCTCAGAAATAGTTGACTATCTCAAAGACCCCGGTAAATTTGCCGCGCTCGGCGCCACAATCCCCAAAGGTGTACTTTTGATGGGGCCTCCGGGAACAGGTAAAACGCTTTTGGCCCGCTCAACGGCAGGGGAAGCCGGAGTGCCGTTTTTCAGCACCTCAGGTTCTGAGTTTGTGGAGATGTTTGTTGGTGTGGGAGCGTCACGCGTGAGAGATATGTTTGAGACCGCAAAGCGGGAAGCGCCGTCGCTCATATTTATAGATGAGCTTGATTCCATAGGCAGGGTGCGGGGCAGCGGTCTTGGCGGGAGCCACGATGAGAGGGAGCAGACTTTAAATCAGATTCTTACCGAGATGGATGGTTTTGAACCGCATGATTCTGTTGTTATTATTGCCGCGACAAACCGTCCGGATGTACTTGACCCGGCGCTTACGCGTCCCGGGCGTTTTGACAGACAGATAACTCTTGACCTGCCGCAAAAGCTCGCGCGTCTTGACATTTTAAAAATTCACTGCGCCAACGTGCCGATTTCTCCCGATTTAAATATGGAAAAGATAGCCTCTTTCACGGTGGGATTTTCCGGTGCAGAATTGAGGAATCTTGTTAATGAAGCGGCGCTTCTTGCCGGAAGAAAAGGTAAAAAAATTGTTGACGGTAAAGATTTTGATGAAGCGCGTGACAAAATCCTTCTCGGAGCGGAGCGCGAAGACAAACTTAACGAACGCGAGAAAAGAATCGTCGCCTACCATGAAGCGGGTCATGCGCTTGTGGCTAAGCTCCTTCCGCAAACCGATCCCTTACAAAAGGTAACAATAATAGCGCGCGGCCGCACTCTTGGCGCAACGGAGCAGATCCCCGATAATGACCGCCATAACTTTAACCGCACCTATCTATTAGCGCGTATCTCGGTAGCATTGGGAGGACGAGTTTCGGAGATGCTTGTTTTTGAGGAACTCACAAGCGGCGCGGCTCAGGATTTAAAGCAGGTTACATCCATAGCGCGGCGTATGGTTTGTCAATGGGGTATGAGTGAAAAAATCGGTCCCGCTACATTCAGTCAAGGCGAAGAGCACCCATTTTTGGGAAAAGAGATCACACAGCCCAAAGATTTCAGTGAACATACCGCGCGCCTTATTGATGAGGAAGTTCAAAGAATCATCCTCGAACAGCAGGAACGCGCGATGTCTGTGCTCAGCGCCAACAGGGATAAACTTGACAATTTGGCATTGGCGCTTATGGAGTATGAGACGCTTGAAAATGTGGATGTGGATAAGATACTTGCGCTGCCGGGTATGCCGAGTGTGAATTGAATATTACTTCGGCAGTTAAAGGCCGCAACTCCCGGTACAGCGGCTTCACGATGGTTCGTGCAGTCGATGTGCCGGGAGTTGCCGCCTTAATATACTGAATATATTTTTGGGAAGGATGCTGCGATGGCAGACGTTGCGTTTCACGCGTGGGGCAAAACTTATGACGCGCTTTTATGCGCGGCATGTGAGGCGATGCTCGGTACGATGATAGAGAACCCCGCCGCTGTGGAGTCTGCTGCGCGCAAAAAAATCAGCGCCGCCGGTATTAATGAGGAGAAGCTGCTCCACTTCCTGCTCAATGAGTTTCTTTTTCAAAAGAATAATAAAAAAACTCTTTTACGCCTTCTTGAGGGCGGAGTTATCCAAAAACGCGGTTCGATGCTGTATTACGAAGGTATGGCAGCGGGGGAGGTCATAAGCAAAGAGCGCCACAATATGATTGCGGACGCGAAACCGGCGGCTATGCGTATGTTTCGTCTGTACCGCAAAGAGGAGTCATGGCACTGCTCTGTGGTACTGGATATCTAATTATCTCGAAATATTCCTGATCTCATACTTCATAACCCCCCTTGGCGCTTTAACCTCTACGGTATCGCCGGCTACGTGGCCCAATAACGCCGTTGCGACCGGGGAATTAATTGAAATTTTATTGTTTACCGGATCCGCTTCCTCTGATCCGGTGATCTCGTATTCGATCTCCTCTTCGTAGGCAAAATCCCACAGAGTTACCTTTGTGCCGATAATCACTTTATCTGTACTGACATTTTCGGTGCTTATGATTTGAGCGTTCGATATTTTTGATTGAAGTTCGGCGATACGGGTCTCATTGAGCATTTGAGCGCGCTTTGCGGCGTCGTATTCGGCGTTCTCTTTCAAGTCTCCAAACGAACGCGCAAAATCAAGCTGTGCGGCAATCTCACGCCGTTTTGTGCCTTGCAAATATTCAAGATCAGCAACAAGTTTTTCGAGACCCTCTTTTGTGATATAAGTTTTTTCCATAGTTACCTCTCACTCTCAGCTTCGCCGGTTCCCTGTCTGAGAGCCTGCATCTCAAGCGATCTCTTTGCCTGCTCAAGCATCGTCTCGTAGTGATTGCTGTTTGCGGGATCATCCTTAAGCGCGCTTTCCATCGCGTTTAAAGCCTCCTGCACCATATCGTTATCCATCAAAAACTCGTGGCGTATAGCGCGGGCGCGCCAGTCCCAAGGTATAAGCTCCGCGCATCTGTCAAGGAATCTTATCACCTTCTCTTTATGTTCATCGTACTGAGCTTCAAGCCGCGCGAGTCTTAACGCCTCCTCCGAGCCCTCCTCGCTGTCTGCGAGCGCTATTCTCATAATGGTGATCTCTCTTTTGAGGCGCTCCATCGGACGGCGCAGGTCAAAGGCAAGCTGCAGATAATTAGTGAGCAATCTGCGTGAGGTATCGTTAGTTCTCGCTTTACCTATTCCTCTGAATTTGTAAACACCGTCGATAAGCTCTAATGCCCGCTCTAAATTGTAGTGCGTCTCGGCTGTTACCCTCTCCGGCATTACCCTGTAGACAAGGCCGCGGTTTTGCAGATAGGGAGCGAGCCCCATCATGTTGTCATCAGACACTGTCATCGCGAAATAGATCGGCTTAGTCCAGTTTGTAGCATCTACAATGTTAAGCACCATCATATCCTGAACACGCAGGACGCGGTGGTCTCTTGCTCCGGGCAGAGTGAGAGTGATCCCGGCGTTTCTGAGCGTATGCTGGCGGGGCTCAGGAAACGGATTGCGCTGAGGCTGGAGCTGGGTCTCAATTTCTGTCTCCGTATATGAGATAGGGACTTGCGGTTCGAGCTTCTTGAGCTGCTTTATATACCAGTCGGTATTTGCAAGGCTCAGGTTTACAACACGTACATCTCTGCGTATGCCGTAAGCCTCCTGAAGCGCCCACAGCGGGAAAGTATCGTTGTCGCCGTTTGTAAAGATGATCCCGTTTGGCTCGCAGCTCATCAGCAGGTTATAGGCGTAGTCATAAGGAACCCAGTCGCCGCTGCGGTTGCTGAGGTTATAATTTGTGACCGCTGGAATCACCGGCGATACTAAGAGCAAAATCGCGCATATGGGAGCCGCAGTCTTGCGTACGGCAGCGTCTTTTGCGGAAAAGAGCGCGTGCAGAATACAGGTTGCGGCCATTCCTATCCACATTCCAAAGTACATAAACCCGGCTGTAAAGAAGTAGTCTCTGACCCTCACTTCCCGGTGAACCGTGGGCATCGGACCGGGTCTTCCAGCACGCTCCCACTGCTCAAAGTCGAATCTTTCGGGACGGTTGCCGTCGGCGAAGTTCATGTATAGTACAAGACCTATGGTGGTTACAAGCGTAAGCGAGATTAGAAACACAGCCGCGCTGCGGTTTCTCTTCCACATGTAAAACCACGCGTAGAGCATAAGAACCGTAGGTACAAGATAGATAATAAGTTTGCTCATCCCGGGGATAAATCCCGCGCCGAAAATCGGCGTTGATGTAGCCTGCGGGCCAAGTCTGAAAAACTGGGTAATGTGAAATCCGCCGTAACCCATGTGCTCCTCTATGCCAAGCTGGCTTGACCAGTAGCCCCTGCGCCAAAACATGCGGGAGACCATGCTCTCAGAGCCGTACTGGCGGCGCTCAATAAATCCCACAAACGCCTCCCATGTGGAGGGGTGGTTTTGATTTATCATTGGTTCAAGCGCGGATCTTATAGGGATAAAGAGGTGCACAGAGTAACCGATAACCGCGAAAAGCGCAAGCATAAAGCAGAAGCGCCACTGGTACTGGCTCTTTTTCGCGGTCATTGACATTATAAAAGTTAAGCTGAGCGCTATAGCCGCAAACCACAAAAATGTCGCCAAGCTCAGCAATATGGAAGCCATCAGAATTCCCGTGAGCCACAGCCTCCAGTCTTTGCGCTTCTTCTCATCCCACAAGATAATAAACAGAAACGCGGGCGGGAAGATTACCATACTGTACATATGAAGCCCAATGCCAAGGAACCCAAGGAAAGCGACGAGCACCAAAAGTTTGTCCCTGTCGGCGGCTTTGCTTTGAGCCCATCTCAGCACAAGCCATGTGCATATTACAATATTTAACATACAGATATTATATACAGAGGTCTCTACCGCGCTGAACCAAAACGTGTAGCCGAAAGCCGCAAAGAGTCCGCCCACAATTGCGCCGGTATAGGTGGCGATTCTCTTTTGCGCAGTGTCGGGGCGTCCGATAATAAGTTTTGCTGATTCTATTATAATAAGATAGATAAACATCGCCGTAAGGGCGCTTGAGAGCGCTACGGCAAAATTCATCCTGTAGCCGACGTCTTCAAAAAACGGCAGGAACATGCTTACTACGCGCATCATCAGAATAAAAAGCGGGTTGCCGGGCGGGTGGGCGATGCCAAGAGAGTGGGCGACGGCCGTGTACTCCCCGCAGTCCCAAAAAGCTATAGACGGAGCCGCTGTGGCGAGATAGACGCCGAAAGAGATAAAGAAAACCAAAGCGGCGGACAGCACGTTATAGCGTGTATCATTAGATTTTTCCAAAGATTTTTCCAAACCCACATCCTTTTTTATAGTTACGATGACAAATGGTCTGCTGATGGCAAGATAAGCCAAGCTACTTAAAATAAACATTTTGATAGCCGACGGTCAACACTAAGTACGCCTCGTCATATATTTTATTATTTTAGTCTGTTGTTTTGAGATGGATTACACTATTTTTAGTAATATGTATAAAATTTTATTTGTTGACGACGAAGACCACATCCTCTCCATGCTCTTTGAGTATTTTGGGGAAAAATACAGCGTAAAGACTGCCGGCAGCGCTGCTTTGGCTCTTGAGATAATGAGAGAGGAGGAGTTTGATTTAGTTGTATCCGATATAAGCATGCCGGGTATGAGCGGGACTAAATTTTTGCGCGAGATTCACAAGCTTTACCCAAAAACAAAGAGCGCGCTCCTTACATCCCTAAACATAGACGCCTACATAACGCTTGCGCGGCAAAACTCAATTTCAAGCATAATTCCTAAAACGGTACCTTTTAACTTTAAGGGATTAGAGCTTATTTTGGACGGGCTTCTCACAGGAGATGTATTTGGACTTACGCGCTATCTCATTCATGGAGAGAGGGTCGTTTTGGGGTGGTACGATGTAAAATCGTCTGCCGATCTGCCGGAGGTCAGAGCTAAAATTGTAAGTGAGCTGCGGGTGAAATTCGGGGATGTTGGGGATATAGGGCTTATTCTTGATGAAATTATGACTAACGCCGTCTATCACGCTTGCGCAAAGCAGGAATCTGTTGAGCCCCAAAAAGGTGTTAGATTTCCGGAAGTTAAGCTTGCGCCGTCGGAGTATGTGTATGTGCAGGTTGGGTATGATGATGAAAAATACGGTATCTCTGTACTCGACACGCAGGGTAAATTGACACGCGATATGGTGCTTGGCAAAATGGAGCGTCATGTAACAGGCGAGGGGTTTTTAGATGAGAGCGGGCGGGGTCTTCACATGAGCCGGCTTTTTGCAGACCGCATGGTGATAAATATAGAGCGCGGTAAGCGTACAGAGGTGATTGTAATGAATTATTACGGCGCGAAGTATCGGGGGTATAAGCCGATTTATATAAATGAGATTTGATTTTGATTGGCGTAAACTAAGAAAATGCTGAACCAATCTTTTTGAAATAAGGAGTACTGTTACATGGCATTGCCTGAAAAAAGGTGGATACAGCGGTTTGATAATTATACAACGGTTTTACAGCATTTGGAAAATTTTGTTGCAATAGAAGAGGAGCGTCCGCTCTCTTTGGCAGAGGAGTTTGCGATACTTAAAGTTTTTGAATTGGTTTTTGAAACCGCTTGGAATTTGCTTAAGGATTACTTGATTGAACAGGGATATGTTCAAATGCACGGTTCTCGTGACGCCATACGAAGCGCTTTTCGCGTAGGCATTATAGATAACGGTGAAATTTGGTTTGATATGATAAAAAACAGAAATACTACAGCTCACGCGTACGATGAAGAAACAGCGCAGGAAGTCACATTTGTCGTTTCAAACGAGTATATGGAAGAGTTTAGAAAACTAAAGGCAAAATTTGAAAAGTTTAAACAGGAACAGGAATAAATGTTCGGACTTCCCGATAAAACAATAAACCTGATAAACGAAATTTTTGCTAAATATCCGGGGATAGAGAAAGTTGTTATTTACGGTTCGCGGGCAAGAGGCGACTATAAAAACGGCTCTGATATAGATTTGACAATATACGGCGGCATCTCATTTCGCGAGAAACTTCGCATATCAGGACTGATTGACGATCTGCCGATACCGTACATGTGTGATTTGTCAATTTTCAAAGATATAAAAAACGAAAATCTAACAGAACACATCGAACGGGTAGGACAGATTTTTTACGAGAGAGAGATTCGGGAGATATAGAATTGAAATACAAGCACATTGCCGCGGGTCAATTATTGCTTCGCCTCAATAAACACGGCCGTCCGTTTTTTGACTTTCCTGCACAGTGTGTCTGATATATATTTATATATTAAGGTGGCAGTTAAATGCCGCAACCCCCGGCACATCGACTGCACGAACCATCGTGAGGCCGCTGTACCGGAGGTTGCGGCATTTAACTGCTGGAGTAATACTTGCGGATTTCATTTCTCAAAGGCACGGCGGGCCTTAACAGGTTTATCGTGTGTTTCAATGACAGGAGTAGACAGAAATTGCTTAACCATTGCAGAGGCAGGAAAATCAAACTACAGGGGTTTAACAATCTCACAAAATCACTTAGTTTTAATATTTATGATATTTGCTACGCGTCATCAAAATCATCTCAGATAGATTACCTTGAGTATATTGACGAAGAGTATAATTCCGAAAAGTTAAGAAGCATCCTGGAGGAAGTAACAAATATAATTGAAGCGAAAATCGTGAACATCTCCACTCAGGATTACGACCCGCGCGGCGCAAGCGTTACGGTTCTTATTAATGAGGGGCATTCGCCGAGAAATAATCCTAACGATGTTGTGGCGCATCTTGACAAAAGCCATATTACGGCTCATACATATCCTGAAAATGATTCGGTTAACGGGATTGCTACTTTTCGGGTGGATATTGACGTCTCTACATGCGGAACGATTTCACCTTTACGGGCGCTTGATTTTCTGATTGACAGTTTCGACAGCGACATAGTACTTATGGACTATAGAGTGCGCGGATTTACGCGTGATGTTAAGGGGCGCAAGGTTTATATCGATCATGATATCACATCTATTCAGGATTATATCTCAGATGAGATTCTTGACGAATATACGGCGTATGATATAAACATCGTATCCGACAATATATTTCACTCAAAAATGATGCTTAAACATTTGAAACTTGAAAATTACCTCTTTGACGCGGACAGCGCAAAAATGGCAAAGAGTGAAAAAACCCGCGTGCGGACTCTTCTTAAAAAAGAGATACGGGAGATTTTTGAGTGTAATAATATTTATGACAGGGAGTCTTAATAATAATGGGCAGAATCGCAAAAAAACGCAGGGTTTACACAGAGGCGCTCAATCCTTATTTTGGATATTTTTATACGATTAAAAAAAGTCTGCGCAAAGCGTCTACAAAATATCAAAAAATAGAACTCGTTGACACAGATGAATTTGGGAAAGTATTGCTCCTTGACGATATTACTCAGGTTGTAGAGAAAAACCATTTTATGTATCATGAGCCAATGGTTCATCCGGCGCTTTGCGCTCATCCTAATCCGCAGAGCGTTTTAGTTATCGGCGGAGGAGACGGGGGGATTGTTGCCGAAGTTCTTAAATACCCCTCTGTTAAACGGGTTGAACTTGCGGAACTTGACGAAGGCGTAGTTCGCTTTTCCCGCAAATATCTTCAAGCTGTTCACAATGGGAGTTTTGATAACAGTAAATTAAATGTAAATATAACGGATGGACGTAAGTTCGTTGAGGATCATCCCGGTGAGTTTGATGTGGTGATTATGGATATGACCGATCCCATCGGCCCGTCCCGCATGCTTTACACAAAAGAGTTTTACCGTTTGGTGAAAAGGTCGATGCGCAATAAAGCGGGGCTTTTTGCCATGCATTCAGAATCGCCCGTTGCGCGCCCGCAGGCCTTTTCCTGTATACAGAAAACATTAAGCTCGGTTTTTAAATCTGTTGCCCCGCTATATACTTATATTCAGATGTACGCGGTGCTTTGGTCGGTTACAATCGCGGGTGATGAGACAGATATCGGTAAATGCAAACCGGCAGGTATAGATAAGAAGCTCAAAAAATTGGGTATTAATGATCTTAAACTCTACAACGGTTCAACGCACGCGGCGATGCAGGTGCCTTATCCCTATATAAATGAAATTTTATTGAAGCCGTCACGTATTATTACGGATAAAAATCCGGAATTTCCTGATAATTTTCTGTATTGATCTTTATTTTTGAAGGATAATAAAAGATGGAATTCAGCCGCGCAGAGGAGTTGGCGTCGCAGCATGGGACGCCGGTTTTATTTCTTTCACAGAGCCGTACCCGTGAAGCGTACCGCAATCTCAGCGCGGCGCTTTGCGGGGTTGATCTTTATTATGCAGTTAAATCAAACGCGCAGCCCGAGCTTATATCTATTCTTGAAAGTGAAAGCGGCTTTTTTGACGTCTGCACAAACGGGGAGATAGATGTTGTCAAAGAGTGCGGCATTTCCGCCGACCGCTGTCTGCATACCCACCCGATAAAGCGGGACAGCGATATTCGCTATGCGCTTGACTTTGGGGTAAAACTTTTTGTGTGCGATAATGAGGATGAACTGTTTAAGTTTATCCCCTATAGGGAAAAAGCGCAGATAATAATAAGAATGAGCATTCAGAACCCCGGCTGTCTTATAAATCTCTCCCAAAAATTCGGCATTGTCCCCGAAAAGACTTATGATCTCATAAAAAAAGCGCATGATATGGGACTTTGCGTTAAGGGAATCTCATTTCACGCAGGCTCTCAGAACGAAAATCCCCTTAAGTATATAGAGGCGCTTGATTACTGCCGTGATATTTGCGAACAGGCGGCGCGCGCGGGTATTCATCTTGAGATTATTGATATAGGGGGAGGATTTCCGATATCCTACCTGACGCCGGTGCTTTCGATAGATACTTTTTGCCGGCCGATAGTTGAGTATATTTCAAGTTATTTTTCTGATTACAGGATTATCGCCGAGCCGGGGCGTGTTTTAAGCGGCCCCTCCATGACGCTTGCGGCCAAGGTGATTGGCCGGTCGCTGCGCAGCGGTGTGTGGTGGTATTATCTTGACGAGGGGATATACGGCTCTTTTTCGGGTAAGATGTTTGACCACGCCGACTACCCGTTATCGTTAGCGCGTCCGGACGACGAGCGGTATAACTCGGTGCTCGCGGGGCCGACCTGCGATTCCATCGATGTAATTTATGAAAATATCTCGCTGCCGCTGCTTGAGATAGGGGATATTTTAGTTTTTGAATCGATGGGGGCTTACACTGTGGCGAGTTCTACTAATTTTAACGGATTTCCCAAGGCGAAGATTGTTGTTGTGGAGTGATGATACTATATGAGTACCGATGGATGGAAGTGTCACACTCCGGCCATACGATACCGCGGCCAATAACCAGCGGCGTTGCCGTGGGTTGATGACGGTACCCCGTTGGGGTACGGAAAATTTCCTTGATTTTTATTGTTTTTCCAACCGGCAAGATCTATTTTTCATATAATTCTTAATTTTCACCGCCTTTATCCATTATTATCTGCATGGAACTAATTCAATTTCTCTGGATTATAATTTTTTTGTTTTTTTCTCTTATTCTTATTCTCATTTGGAGCAGGATAATCGTAATACATAAGAGATTGAAGTCTATCAGGAAAATTCTCTCATTGAGCAGAGAACTTGATGCGGAATATGATCACATGGGCAGAAAAAGGCGTAAGGATTAAGAGTTAATCGGGTTTTATCAGTATCAGCAGCGCCTTTACGGTCTCCCTTATCAAAAATATCAATCACTAAGATAAGAAAGGAGGATGAGAAACGTACCGGGAGCCCTGAAAAATATGCTGATCAAAGATTTTTTACACCGGCAAGCCTCATAAAATATAAGCAGGCGCCATTTTAACAGTGATTTATGAAAGCGCGCGTGATTTACATATCACGGCTGACAAGTACGGGAAACCGTGCGTAACGGTAATCACGATTAAAAAACCCGGATTTCAAAAACAAATAAGACAAAGCGGTCGGCCCGTTAAACAAATATACTGCATAACGGCATAAATCTGCACTGCACCGCACGCAACTGCACGCAGGGCCGTGAGGTTGCTTAGCGGCACAGTGTAGATTTATGCCGTGTACCGGTATAACGAGACCGAGCTCCCGCAAGCGTGAGCGGATGGTAAAGGATGGCCGCAAATATGAAAACACAAAAAATAGCATAAGCTAAAAAAGAGATTTGGAGAGTTAATAATTATGGTAGAGTTACTTCTTATAACGATAGTGGTACTGCAAATTGTCACAATTTTTATCGTTCGCGGCAATAAAAAACAGAGACGCAGCAGTTACGAATTCAAGCACTCACGCAATCACGGCGACGGTAAAAACGACAGAAAAGAGGGCGATTTCCGCCGCGGCAATAATAACAAAAGAAATCAGCACGAAAACAAGGGCGGCAGTAAACCGGCTCACTCTGCTGCGCCAGCGCAGCAATCCGCACCGGCGGCAATTGATCCGGTTGAAAAATCTCTGCGCGATATAAACCTCAAGCTCAAAAACGCGGAGCGCGAGCAGGAGAGCGCGCGTAAGAAAATTAATGATTATAATGGAAAAGAGGGCCGCCCCCAGCGCTTGAGCAACGGTAACGGAGTGAACAGAAAAAACAACCGCGACCGCAATTTTAACCGCCCCGAACAGCGCAAAGACAACTGGCAGCACGAAAAACAGAACCGCGCCGACTCCGCGGAAACATCCGCGGAGGCTTCCCATAGCGCGCCGGAATTTGAAAACGAAAAGCTCAACCCCGTTATTTTGCCGGCGGTTGAAATGGCTGTCAGCGTAACAGAATCTGCTCCCGCTCCTGTACATACGGATGCCGCGGACAATCGCGCCTCAGAGGGCGATTTTGAACACGGCCGCAAATTTGTAGCAAAACGCCGCCACCTGCAGGAGAGCGGCGCGTCGGAATCAGAATCAACATCAAGCGAAAACACCGCGGAAGCTTCCGGCTCTTCAGAAGAGACCTCCGCGGAGATGAAATTCGGCAGACGGTAAGAACTTCCAGCTTTTTTCCGCGCGTCCATGCGGCCCGGGGCTTTTAACCCCGGGCTTTCTAAATAGTCGCGGACGGCATAACAAACATAGTATATTCAGTATAGAAAGGGAATCTTTAAAATGATAAAAGCGTTTACTGCTTATACTGAGGAAGTTGACGACAAAGAGGCCGCCGTCGCCGAAATCCTCGGCAAAATTGATCTGACAAAACTTGGAAAAAAATCGGTTGGGATTATTACCTGCTATTCTGAGTTTATTGATAACGGGATTGTTGAGGCGCTCTCAAATAAGCTCCCGTTTGATGTTATAGGCTCCACAACTATGGGAAACGCCGCCTGCGGCGGCGCGGGCCATTTGGGACTCACGCTTATGGTACTCACAGGCGGCGATGTGGAGTTCAGCGCCGCCGTATCAGGCCCGCTCTCAAAAGAGCAGGATGCGCCGCTGCGTGAAATGTATGAGGCCGCGTCGCAAAAACTTAGAAAAGATCCGGTGTTTATTATCGCCTTTATGCCTCTTTTTTATGATGTAGGCGGCGAAGTATTTCTTGACATACTCAGCAATACTTCGGGCTTGCCGGTTTTTGGAACCATTGCGGTAGATCACACAAAAGATTATCATGAAGCGAAGGTAATTTACAACGGTAAAGCGTACAAAGATTCGCTCTCCATGGTGATAGTGAGCGGAGAGGTTTCGCCCAAGTTTTTAATAGCTTCGCTGTCAGATGAGAGAGCGCTCAAGCAAAACGCCATAATCACCGGTTCGCAGGGTAATATTTTAAAAGAGGTCAACGGAATTCCAGCGGTGCAGTATATGGAGTCTTTAGGTCTTACAAAAGACGGTCAGATAGAGGGGCCGAGCACTATCCCTTTTATTGTTGATTATAACGACGGAACAAAACCTGTTGTGCGGGCGATCTTCGCCCAAACCCCCGAAGGGTACGCCGTATGCGGAGGAGCGATGCCTGTGAATTCGACTCTGTCAATAGGGGCGCTTGACTACAACGATGTAATGGAGACCTCTCATAAAATTATAAATGATGTTATTGAGGGGCTCTCGTCACGCGGCAGCGCTTTACTGCTGTTTTCCTGTGTGGGACGCAACTACGCGCTTGGCGTTAGAACAGGTGATGAGATGGAGAAGGTAAATCGTCTGCTTAATGATAAAATCCCTTTTATGATGGCATACTCAGGCGGAGAGATCTGTCCGCTTTATGACAGGGGCGATAAATTAAAAAACCGGTTTCACAACGATACGATCATCGCGTGCTTGTTATAGTTTTATGTATACTGGTAAACTCGTGCCGTGATTCGGCATAGAATGTATCCTGGCATTTTCCCAAGCCCTGAAAGGGCGGCATATTATTACCCCGGGCAGCGCCCGGGGGGGATCAAAAATTATGGAAAACACCGACTACAACGAGCTGCTGCGCGAAAACAAGAAGTTAAAGCGCCGGCTCTCATCATTAGAAGAGATCATCTACCGCAGTAAGCAGTCCGCCGACGCTCATACGGCTCTAAGCTCCGTGATAATACAGGAAAAGGGCCGGCAGGAAAAATATATGAGCCTGCTAATGGCTAACTGTCCCGACGTCATTATGCTTTTTGACAAAGAGATGCGGCTTGTAAACTGTACCGATTCATTTCTCAAACGGGCTGGCATTAGAAATTACGGCCTGATTGGGATGAAAACTTTTCAGGAGGTCTTCTTCTCATGCGTCCGTAAAGCGGAGCTTGAGGAGATGCTCGACAAATTTGACGACGCGACTGTAAAAAAACAGACCATCGAATTTGGTATGAAGATGGACATAGGCAATAATAATGAGATCCGCAGTTTTATAGTTACATTTACCCCCATGCTTCAGGATGACGGTTCGTTTTTGGGTTCTATCGTGCAATTGCAGGACATAACTGAGCTTCTCAGAGCAAAAGAGCAGGCGGAGGCCGCCAGTCACGCGAAATCAGATTTTCTTGCCACCATCTCCCATGAGATAAGAACCCCGATGAACGCCATAATCGGCGTATCGGATATGATGGAAAAACTGCATCCTGAGGGTAAGGTGAGTGAATATTTGAAAGATATTCAAAGCTCGTCAAAAAATCTTCTTGATCTGATTAATGATATTTTGGATTTTTCAAAAATCGAAGCTCAAAAGTTTGATCTTATTGAGGAGTATTTTAATCTAAAGGAGTTCTTGGAACAGTTCAAGCATCTGATAGAGAACAGTTTTCCAAATAAGCATATCCATTTTGTATATGAGGTGGACGCTGATCTGCCGGCCGTAGTTTTTGGCGATGAGAAGCGCATCCGGCAAATTTTAGTTAATCTTCTCTCAAACGCCTTTAAGTACACTAAAAACGGATATGTCAAGTTCAAGGCGTATAAAACGGACTCCGGCGAGTTTTGCTTCGATGTTTCCGACAGCGGCATTGGGATAAAGGAAGAGGATTTTCCGCGCATTTTCAGCGCTTTTGAGCAGCTTGACTTAGTGAAAAACAAAAAGATCACCGGAACCGGTCTTGGGCTCGCTATTACCCGCAAACTCTGTAATCTTATGAACGGAGAGATCTCTTTTAACAGTAAATACGGTGAGGGAACCGCGTTCTTTGTAAAGCTCTCGCTTAAAGTCGGAACCGAGGCCGATCTTGTCAGGGAAGAGACCGCTCTGTTTGATTTTACGGCGCCGGGCGCAAAGGTTCTTGTAGTTGATGATATTGATATAAATGTTATGATAACCACCTCTATTCTTGAAGATTACGGTATAATTTCCGACACCGCCTCAAGCGGCTTGGAAGCGATTGAACAGGTGCGCAGTAAAAACTACGACATGGTATTCATGGATCACATGATGCCTGAGATGGACGGGATAGAAGCTGTACAGATAATAAGGCAGATGGGCGCGGATAAAGAGGCTCTCGCCGTAATAGCCCTAACCGCAAACGCGGTAAGCGAAGCCAAAGAGATGTTTCTCACAAACGGGTTTAACGGATTTCTGTCAAAACCCATAGACGCGCCCGAAATGGCAAAATGCCTGCTCTCATTTTTACCGCAAAGCAAAATCGAAGCGAAGAAATAATCCTCGCGTTTTCCCCCTTTACAATCTTTTTCCCAATGATATAATTAATAATGGGAGATTATATCTCCCATTATTGACTTACTTGCAGCTTTCTTTTAATTTATATATACTTTTTTAGGTCTTTTTGACCATTGTACTGGTTTTGGATACAGATAATCGCAGTTTTGGTTGATATTGAAGATAAATAGTTATGTATTTGTTGGTTTAATAGTTATATTGATGATAGATACCGTCTGCCCAAGTACGCTTTTTAAGCGGTAAACTTGAGGCCGGTAAACAAAAAACGGAAACTAAACTAAAAAGCATCGCACCCATTAGAAAGGGAGAACTATGAAAACGCGGCGCGCTGTATCTGCACAAAAACTTGTTATCGGGCTTTTATGCCTGGCTTTTGGGGGGCTGGTATTTAATGCTTATGGCCAAGCGGATGAATTACCGCCTACTATGGTGGTGAATGTCAAACTTTATGACTTCCGCGCGGACAGGTCTAACCCCGAGTTTGAGCAGCCGCATGACGGACGCAGATTGCATGACTGGATGCCGGGCCTGAATATTCAGGGGCTTCACGAGGGACGAAATGTTGCGTGGGGTATGTTAGACAGCTTGTTAGATGTTGATTTTAAACCGGTTTTGGGGCCGCGGCCTTATATGAACCACGGTGTCAGGTTTTGGTTTAGAAATTCGAATAATCTGCCAAGTTACAGGATGGCAGACAGTATTAGAATAGTAGACGGCGTAGAGCGCGGGTACTTGGAAAGATTCAGGCCGTTTTATATGTACAGACGGTATGAAGAGCGTGCCGATGGAGACGGCGGCGGGAGAGATGGTGAACGCGGCAGGTATCTTGCTTTTCCTCCAATGCCAAGGGCGCCGATGGTGAACGGCAGTAATAGCGGCGGATTAATACTCTCAGGAGGCAATGCCGATAACCGCGGCGGCCACAACGCAACTTTAGGCAGACTTGCCCAAAACAATGAATGGAACTCGACGTTTCTTTCAAACGCGAATCCTGTTGTTGGCGGAAATATGATTACCGCTTATACCGGTGCTAACATTCCTCAATCCGGTTACACTGGCGGCAGGGTGCCTTACGTCTACGCAAATAGTGACCCAAACACGCTTCTTCCGCTAAGAGACGGGTCTAACTTTACGATGATTGGTACTGCAGGCAGTACCAGGGCCGCAAGATTAAATTTCGGTTCGCGTACAGACAACTTCGATTACACAATAGACAGCGCTTTTTCAAATATAGTAATTGATACAGCTCTCACATTCAGCCGTGTAGGAACTACAAGAACTTACCGGTTCGAGGAAAGTAGCTTCTTACCGTTGAGAGACAGGGGATTTCAAGCTCCCGGCTTAAGAGACCAGTTCGGCACTTGGCAGAGCCACGGCGGTGAATGGGACCGCCGCGGCAACTTCTCATTCGGTATGGAGATGGTTTGGGAGTTCAGAATGGAGAACGGGCTCGAATTTAACTTTAGAGGTGATGACGACGTATGGGTTTTCGTTAATGAAAAGCTCGCTTTGGACTTGGGAGGCATTCACCAGCCGGCGCCTGGCCGAATTCGTTTAGACCAGCTTAGAAGTTCACACAATTTAGTGAACGGCGAGACTTATTATCTCAGAATGTTTTATGTTGAGCGCCACACTACCGGTTCTTCTATTTGGATTGAGTCAAATATTCTCGCCACCAGTCCGCGCGAGTTTAACATCGTAATGGAAAGCGATACTATTCCGGCTGGAGTACCCACTGTAGCAGTAGCTGATGTTAAATTTGAAGACGGCGGTACTCCTACAGGCATGTACTTTTGGACGGCGGTGGATGTAACTCCCGGTATTGCCGCAAGTGAGCGTAACCTCACCGCAGCTGCAGGCGGCGTTGCCGGTCAAAATCTTCTCTCTATCACTGCTATGAACGGTGAGCCTATCTCTCCAACAATGCCGACTTCAGCGGATTCTATCCTAATCCGTGCTGAAAAAGCGTATACGACTATCCAGCTTACGGGAAGATTCGTAGGTACCGGTCTAACTCAGGGAAGCGCGGATACTACAGTAATTATATTTATTGGCCCCGGCGCCCCGCACAGGGTAGTTATAGAGGCGTCAAACGACTCATCCCGAACGCTCCCCGGCGGACTTTCTGCGCTTAGGAGTGCTTCTCCCATAGATACAGTTCGTATAACGGCAGGCATGGAGTTTAACAATCAGTTTTTTGGTATAGTGCGCGATGAGTTCAACAACTGGATACAGCCCGCGGCTCCTTTCCCCGGCATGGGAAATCCGCCCTATAACGGAACGGCAACTTGGACGCTTGCGACGCGTACCGGTCAGCCTAACTGGCAAAACATGGCCAGCATACCTACCGACTGGACCGGTGTGAACCGTGCGAGAGGTCAGGGGCGTGTTAACAAATCGGATCCTGTGACTCCCGGACTTGCGGATCTCAGGCTTGCGTATCGAATCACCTCAGGTACTTTTACCGGTAATTTCAATGCTGAAACCATACTGTCGGTTGCCGGGTACAGTGAATTGGCTGTTCGGGTTGGCGTATGGCTTAACGGCGTGGTTGGCGGAACATTCGTAACTTATGCTTACTCTCCCAGTACGCCAATAGCGGACCGTGTTCCGGTTACTGATATTACGCAAATTCCGCCGATGAATATTGTCGCGGGCGGTGATACCACACTTTACGTGCAGGTGTTGCGAAGCGACAGAGCTGCTGATGATCCTAACCGTTGGGTTACTGCGGATGTAAACTGGTCTTGGGTTCAAAATACGGCGCATGTCGATTCTCCCGCAACTTCAATATTCACTACGCCTGCTCCGGGTGCCGCCTCAAGCGCTCGTGTTGTTGTAGGTTCTGCGAGCCCGCTTGATCGTACTACCGGTAATCCCATACCCGGTACCATAACAGTTAATCTTACGGGTAACTCCAGTGAGTATGCTACGCTTCCGGTAATATCCACACTGGGTTCGCCGGCGTCTATGCGGCTTTATAACGGAGCTCAATTGACTACGGCGGCGGCGCCGGTTCCCGCTCACTTGTATCCGCCGGCTATTACTGTGCTGGCAGGAGATACTGTATCTATAGTTCCTAAACTCTTTGCTAACAACTCTACTAATATTAATATGTGGATAAGAAAAACGCTTGACATGACCGGTAACCCGCGTAACCCAGCGTATGATACAGACAATTTCAGATGGGGTTTTACGGCTAATTCTCCAATTAACGATGGTACACGCATTCACACGTCCGGCGCAGGCAATTCTAACCAAACTGCCATAAACGGCCGTGACTCTATCGGGTTTAGCAGCACTGTAGCTTTTCAGACCTATGTTATTTGGGGTTCATACACTGTTGGCTCCGGCGTGGGCGCAAGAGTTATATCCTGTACGCTGAGTATCACGGTTCAGCCGGATTATAGGAATCCCCGTCTTATTATTGAGGGTAGTCCCGTTAATACGAATGATATGACTGAGATGACGCAGGCGCGGAAATTGGACAGGGTGACTTTTGGCAGTGACGAGATAGCTACAGATCCGCTGGTTCTCAAGCCAATATACGCTGTACTGCGCGACCAGTGGGGTAACTTTATCGGTTATGCCGGTGCAGCTCCCACGTATACCGGTCAGACTCCTGTACCCTATCCTACATGGGAACTTGCCCCTCTTGCTTTCCCTGTCGGGCCGATAAGCGTTACCGCCGGCACCCGCGCGGATACTACTAACGGACGGGGTTGGGTGAATCCCAATAGAGTGAGCACCGCTCCTATCACGGTTACGGCCAACAGCGGCGGACCTTTGCTTAGAGACGCGGTGCAGGTAGTGCTCCTTGCCTATACTTATGATAATTTGGTTGTGGCAATCAGATTACCGGGCGGTGAGACATGCAATCCTGTTACAGATACTTGGTGCAGAACCATAGTAGATGATAACGGCAACACAGTTCCCGATCAGTTTTACAGAATTTTTACCGGTACGGATACTCTTAAGATAACCTCCAATGATGATGTAACTTTCTATGTGCTTGGGCGAATCAGTCAGCAGGATGCGAGTGGTACCGCCGGACAGCTTGACGGCAAGTGGGAACCCATTACCGCAGGCTGGGGAACCAGTTTGCCCGGTATACTCGGCAATCCGCCGGGCAATGCCGGTTCATGGCCTGTTTCTCCTACCGGCGCGGCGGTAAGCGGCGGTACGGTTACCGCTTCAACCACTGTGGGCGGCAACCCGCTCACCGGCAGTCTTAATATCGTAATTGCAGTTGGTCCGCCAACCGGAGTAACGCTTGAGATTCTTAACCGCGATAACCTCAGAGCGGGTGAGGAGATAAAGGCTGTAGTACGCTATACCAACCGTGCGGGAGTGATTACACAGTGGGACCCCGCTTGGGGCACAGGCGCGCACTTTGGCGGTACACTTGGCATAACCGGTAACCATGTGCCAAAAGTCGGTGATAATAATCTTGGATATTCGGGTATGACAGGAAGTCTTGGCACCAATCCTGAATGGTTCGGCATTCTGCCTAATGATAATAACGCAACGCTTAATCTCAATAGAGAGATTGAAATTAATACCGGACTTGAAGCAGGTATTAAGGTCACCGGTTTGGATACTGTAACATTTATTATCTACTTAGCCTCCGACGCCCACCAAATCAGGCTTTATCATCCTAACGCTGGGTTTGGCGGCGCAGACGGTTACGTCACAGTACTCACCGATCGCTTTACCGTAAGAGCGGGCGCCCTTGCCGATATAGCGATTGAGGGAACCGGTCATGATCCCGCCAGAGGCAGAATATATGTTACTGATACCGACGGCAGAATAATCTCTGTTGATTACAGTCAGGAGAGGGGAGCTCAGGATATCCTTACCGCCATCGGCTATGACGCGTTTGGCAACAGAATCGGCAACGTGGGAGGCGACTGGACTACCGCGGGCGGCATTCCTGCTATAAACAGATCAACCTGTGTCGATCAGATTCTTTACGATTCAAGACAGGCGGATGAAGCCGGTGAAGGTACAATTACCGTAGTGGCTGTAGATTCGGCGACTTGCATCCCGGTTGTTGGAGCGGACGGGCGGCCTATTACAACTACTATAACGGTTAGAATAGTTGATGTGGTCATTTCGGTCGGTATTGCGCGTACGCTTGATATCGGCAATGCTTTCGGCGGTGTTGCCGCTAACGGCTACATAGACCATATTGAGCTTACGTTCAGCAAACCGGTAAGTCTTTTGGATGAGGGCGCGAAGTTAGCTGAGTTGATTGTGTCAAATACTAACCCCCGCTTTGATCTCAGAGGTGTAGGTATTACAGATATGCCAGTCGGCGCTTCTAATGTTTGGCGCGTAGCGGTTGAGGAGGATACAACAACAATACTGCAGACGGGAATAATTCCTACCAGTGTCACTATTCCCGCGGGCCTTTTTTCGGAAGTTCCGAGTACTATTTTGCGCGCCAATGCGACTCCGCAGAGTGTTTTTGACGGAATCGCGCCTGTGATTGCTACGGCGCAGAAGTTTTTCGGAGCGCGCGAGAGTGACCCTGACCGCTTGGATGTGACGCTGAGCGAACCGGTTGACGCGGCTTTTTTTACAGGGCTGACTTCTAACGATCTCTTTAACATTTGGGAGACGGCACCTGTTGCTGGAAAACGGCGTTTAGCGAAAGCCGCGTCGGCAGATGAGAGATGCGGTAACAGAACTATTCTGCCCGATGAGCTCGCTAAGGCTCCGGACCAGAGTGTGCAGGTGCTTAACGGGGGCAGAACCCTCAGGTTCTTCCTTGGCGCCGGTCCTGATAAAATTGACCTGACCACGCGTCACTTCATCAACATAAGAACACTTCCTGACGCGCGCATCAGAGATGAAGCGGCAGCTGTTCCCGGTGTTCCCAACTCCGGCAGCAATGTTCAGGATGTATACTGCAACCGTTTGGTGCCTATCACTTACGGCAACAATCCGCCGCAGGTGGCTAAGGCTATTCCTAACCCCAGCACGCCTGACGTCAGCAGAGTTCCGGCCGGTGTTTTGAGGCCGACTCACGACCCTACAGCTGTTAATGACATCAGAAACGGCATCGCCGGCGGCAGCGTAGTGCGCGTGCCGATCTATATCCCCGATGGAACTAAGGGTGAAAAGCAGGGGGTCAGATGTCAAATTAAGGTGTACGATCTTGTCGGTAACCTCGTACACGCGGCAAGAACCAGTGATCTTTTGGGAGAATCCGCAAAAGCGCCTCTAAGTCCTGACTTCGGCACCCAGGGCGGTCAGTTCATGGACATCGATCTGTACTGGAACGGCTACAACTCAAAGAAGATGAAGGTTTCCCCGGGAACCTACCGTTTAATAGTACAGTTTGACTACGTGGATCCTGAATTGCAGAGAAGATTCAGAGGCAGAAACAAGTTCACAGCCTCTGTGGGAGTCTCTAAGTAGTAGTTTTCAGTTGTCAGTTATCAGTTTTCAGATGGGGATTCGCAAGCATTGCGGATCCCCATTCTTGTTATACCGGTACACGGCATAAATCTACACTGCACCGCACGCAACTGCACGTAGTGCCGTGAGGTTGCTTAGCGGCACAGTGTTAATTTATGCCGTAGTTTAGTATAGATCGTTTTTCTCTTGCATTTTCCGTCTCAAAGTATTAATTTTAACAGTTATTTTCATCACGGTAATTAATCATATAAATCTAACTAAAACAGTTGTAGAAGGAGTATTTGCATGAACGTGAAGCCTTTAGCCGACCGTATTGTAGTGCGTCCTCTTGAGGCGCAGGAGAAGACTTCCGGTGGTATTTACATACCGGACAACGCAAAAGAGAAGCCGCAAAAGGGCGAAGTAGTAGCGGCAGGCCCCGGCAAAACAGCGGAGAGCGGCGCCAAAATAGAGATGACCCTCAAAAAAGGCGACAAAATCCTCTACGGAAAATACTCCGGCACAGAGGTAAGCATAGACGGTGAGGATTTTTTAATTATGAAAGAGAGCGATGTATTGGCGATTGTGTAATGGATGGCGCGCCAATGTAGGGGCGACCCTTGCGGTCGCCCGCATACGTACGGAAAAAACGGGCAGCCGCAAGGGCTACCCCTACGGTGTACGGTGGATAAAAATGGATATGACGGGAGATTACCATCTGTCCATAAAACAAACAGATAACGTAAGGGCGGCCGCCTCGGCCGCCCCCCAAAAAAGGAGATAAAAAAAATGGCTGGAAAGCAGCTCGCTTTTGAGATGAACGCCCGTGAAAAATTGTTAAAAGGTGTTGACACATTGGCTAACGCGGTACGCGTAACCTTAGGCCCCCGCGGACGCAATGTAGTTTTAGACAAGAGCTTCGGTTCACCTGTCGTTACAAAAGACGGTGTGACTGTGGCTAAGGAGATCGAACTTGAAGACAAGTTCGAAAACATGGGCGCTCAGCTTGTAAAAGAGGTCGCGTCAAAAACTTCTGACGTTGCCGGCGACGGTACTACTACGGCTACTGTGCTCGCTCAGGTTATCGCGCGTCTTGGAGTAAAGAACGTAACAGCCGGCGCGGACGCTATGGCCGTTAAACGCGGGATTGACAAATCGGTACGCGTTATGGTTGAGAAGCTCAAAGCCGATTCAAAGCCTGTAGGCGGGAAAAAAGAGATCGCTCAGGTAGGTTCAATCAGCGCGAATAACGATGCTGAGATTGGCAACCTTATCGCCGACGCTATGGAAAAAGTGGGTAAGGACGGGGTTATAACAGTTGAAGAGGCTAAGGGAATTGATACGTTCCTTGACGTTGTAGAGGGGATGCAGTTTGACCGCGGCTATACATCGGCTTACTTTGTAACAAATTCCGATACTATGGAGTGCGTGCTCGACGAGCCGCTTATTCTTATTTACGATAAGAAAATAAGCAGCATGAAAGATATGCTTCCTCTGCTTGAAAAGGTCGCTCAGAGCGGCAAGTCGCTTTTAATAATCGCTGAGGATGTTGAGGGTGAGGCGCTTGCGACTCTCGTTCTCAACAAGCTGCGCGGAACGCTTAAAATCGCCGCTGTTAAGGCACCCGGTTTCGGCGACAGAAGAAAAGCGATGCTTGAAGATATCGCAACTCTTACAGGCGGAATGCTCATCTCTGAAGAGGCGGGTTTCAAACTTGAGAATACAACGGTAGACTCTCTCGGCAAGGCAAAGCGCATTGTAATTGACAAGGAGAACACAACCATTATTGAGGGCGCTGGAAACAGCGCGGATATAAAGGGTCGTGTAGCTCAGATCAGAAAGCAGGTTGAGGATACTACTTCAGATTACGATCGTGAGAAGCTCCAGGAGCGTCTTGCGAAGCTCTCGGGCGGCGTAGCTGTTGTGCATATCGGCGCCGCTACAGAGTCTGAAATGAAAGAGAAGAAGGCGCGCGTAGAAGACGCTCTGCACGCCACCCGCGCGGCGGTTGAGGAGGGGATTGTTCCAGGAGGCGGCGTAGCTCTAATCCGCGCTTCATCTGAGCTTGACAAGCTGAAACTTGAGGGTGATGAGAAGATCGGTCTTGAGATTATCCGCCGCGCCTGCGAAGAGCCGCTGCGTATGATAGTGACATACGCCGGCTTGGAAGCGTCTGTTATTTCAAACGAGGTTAAAAACGGCAAAGGCGCTTACGGTTACAACGCGTTCAGCGCAAAGTACGAAGACCTTATCGACGCCGGTGTTATAGACCCGACAAAAGTAACCCGCACAGCGCTTGAAAACGCCGCGTCTATTGCAAGCCTTGTTCTCACCACCGAATGCGTAATCTGCGATATCCCCGTAGAGACAAAAGCGATGCCCGATATGGGCGGCGGCATGGGCGGAATGGGCGGTATGGGTATGGGCGGCATGGGCGGAATGGGAATGATGTAACCCCCAATCCTATCCCGCACCCCTTTAGGGGTGCAAGATTGTAGCCCCGGGTTTCAACCCGGGGCTTACGTGATATGCGGCGGATAACGGTCGTCAAATCAATGCAATATTTGATTGATGTATAAATAAACAATTTGTAATTTGTTGATTGTAAATTGTAAACCGAGGTGCAAAATGGATTCTGAAAACAGCGGAAATTTGGAAAACGAAGACAAGGCCGTCCCCGAGCCGGATCAGGAGTTATCTGATACGGAGGAAGCGGTTGAAGCGGAACAGATTTCCAGCACAATCGAAGATATCAAAAACGAGCTGAACACCGCGCGTGACAGAAATCTGCGTCTTATGGCTGAGTTTGACAACTACAAGCGCAGAACAGCCAAAGATTTTCAAAATCTTATAGAGAGCGCAAATGAGAAGCTGATGTTGGAGATAGTTAACGTAAGAGAAAATTTTGAACGCGCTCTCAAAGCGGGTGAGGCGCAGGGCGAAAGCGCCTCTTTTTATGATGGAATGAAGCTGATATTTACACAGTTTGACGAAGTGTTAAGCAAAAACGGTTTGAGTGTTTTTGGGGAAGAGGGCGAAGCGTTTGATCCCGCTATTCACGACGCGTTAATGAAGTCGCCGAACGCGGATATCCCCGAAGACCACATAGCGCAGGTTTTCGAGCACGGTTATCGGTTGAAAGACAAGGTAATAAAACACGCACGCGTAATTGTATCAAGCGGATCTGAAGCGTAGAAAAATTGGATTAATCACAATGGCAAAATCAGACTACTACCAAATTCTCGGGCTTGCCAAGGGCGCAAGCGATGACGATATCAAAAAAGCGTACCGCAAACTTGCGGTAAAGTATCACCCCGACAAAAATCCCGGCGATAAAACGGCGGAAGAGAAGTTTCGTGAAGCTACAGAAGCCTACGAGGTGCTTAAAGACTCTTCAAAACGCGCGCAGTACGACAGATTTGGTCATGCCGCGTTTGAGGGAGCAACAGGCGGCGGCGGAGGTTACGGCGGGTATGGCGGGTATGGCGGATACAGCGGCGGTTTTGGCGGTTTTGATCTTTCCGACGCTCTGCGCGCGTTTATGAACGAATTCGGCGGCGGCGGGGGCGGAGAGTCGATGTTCGGCGATCTCTTTGGTTTTGGCGGCAGGGGCCGGCGCGGCGGCGGGACCGGTCAAACACGGGGGAGCGATCTGCAGGTGAGGCTTGTGCTTACGCTTGAGGAGATATCCGCCGGTGTAAAGAAGACTTTAAAAGTGAGACGTCTTGACCACTGCGGCGAGTGCAGCGGCAGCGGTTCGCGCAGCGGAAAGCGCACCGTTTGCGACAAATGCGGCGGAAGCGGCCGGGTGCGGCGCGTAACAAACTCATTTTTTGGACAGATGGTGCAGGAGACCGGGTGTCCCTCCTGTAAAGGAGAGGGGCAGGTTGTTTCTGACCCTTGCTCATCATGCGGCGGAAGCGGTCTAAAACAGTCTGAGACTACGGTAGTGGTTGATATCCCGCCCGGTGTGGCTGAGGGAAATTATATCACAGTAGGCGGCAAGGGCGACGCGGGGAGAGGCGGCGGGCCTGCGGGTGATCTTATAGTTATTATTCAGGAGAAGCCTCACGATCTGTTTTTGCGCCATGGCGAAGAGCTTATTTGCGATATAGACATAACATTTTCAGAAGCCGCGCTCGGCTGCTCAAAAAATATTGATACGCTTGACGATAAGGTAAAACTGAAAATCCCGGAAGGCACACAGCCGGAAACGGTCTTTAAACTGCGCGGCAAGGGCCTGCCCGAGCTTCGCGGAAGAAACCGCGGTGATCTTTTAATACGCGTACACGTACGCACACCCGATAAATTAAGCCGTGATCAAAAAAGAATTTTTGAACAGCTTGCGGAGACGGGATTGTAATGCAAAAAACCGTAACGCGCAATTTCGACAGAGAGAATTTCCACCCCCAAACATTTTTTAATGAGATATCCATACAGATACAGCAGTGCTGCGAAGACCGCAAGGTGTTCCTTCTTGTATCCGGCGGGGTCGATTCCACGGTAGTATTTGCGCTTCTCAATAAAATCCTTGGGCCTCACAGAGTTTTGGGGCTTCATGTTGATACCGGGCTTATGCGTTTGGATGAATCCGCCGCTGTACTTGACTACATGAAAAATCACGGGTTCCATAATTTGAAGATTGAGGACGCGTCGCAGGAGTTTTTAAACGCGTTGGACGGGGTCTATGATCCTGAAAAAAAACGTGAGATCATCGGTCGGTTATATATAGACATAAAAGAAAAAGTCTCCGAAAAACTTGAGCTAAATATTGACGAGTGGGTTTTGGCTCAGGGCACGATTTACCCCGATATATTGGAAACAGCGGCTAAGGATTCCGGTGATAAGGGCGCGCAAAAGGTAAAGACCCATCATAACCGCGTTGACGCTATTATGGAGCTTATAGAAAAGGGGCTTATAGTTGAACCGGTTGCGCAATTGTATAAAGACGAGGTGAGGAGTCTCGGCGAGTTTCTTGGTCTTCCAAAAGAACTTGTTTGGCGTCACCCTTTTCCCGGGCCGGGTCTTGGCGTAAGGTGTTTGTGTTCGGATGGCAATTTCAGCGGGATATCTGCTGCTGATACCGATAAACTCAAAAGTATCGCAAAGCAGGCGGGATACGAATCTTGCATACTGCCTCTTAGAAGTGTTGGAGTGAAAAACGGCGCGCGTACTTACGCTCATCCCGCGGTAGTAAGGGGGCTCTGCGACTGGTCTCTCCTTGAGAAATTATCCGCGGATATAACAAACTCAATACCCACTGTAAACCGCGTAGTTTACGCTCTTGATGACAACGCGCCGCACTCATATAAATTGACAAAATGCCACATCACCAAAGAGCGTCTCGACAAGCTGCGCGCGGTTGATTCAATTGCAGCCGATACGTTAAGACAATCCGGTGAATACGATGATATATGGCAGATGCCGGTGGTTCTTCTTCCCGTAGTAAACGAGCGGGGAGGGGAGTGCGTAGTGTTAAGACCGATAACGTCTAAAGACGCGCTGACCGCAAAGTTTGTACCTCTCAAGCCGCAGACGCTTCAAATCATTGCGGAAAAATCATCTCGTGTTGATGGAACCGGTGATCTGTTTTTTGACATAACGAATAAACCGCCGGGGACAATTGAGTGGGAGTGATAAAGCAATCCTTGTATCTCGCTTGTTTTCAATTCATTCTGCCACTTCCTAACAACGGCAGGAGTAATTGAATTTATGGTCATATCCCTGAAATAGGGCATTAGCTTTGTATTTATAATATGCCCTTTATTTTCATACGTTGTGGGGCGTACCCTATTTTGAGCATCCTCGAGATATATTGCCGTAAGCGCCCCAAAGGTCATATCGCAGGATGCTTCGTCTTTGTCTATAAACTCGCGCTCAAAGGCTTTGGCATCGCCTTTACCATGTTTCGGAGTGACTTTATAAAAGGTTACAACCAAATGGTTGGCAGAATAGTTCAACAATTTCAACGTTATGACCGTATTTTGAGAGGAGTTTAATTTTCTGTTTCGTGGATATTAATTTCCGATTTAAATGCGCAAAATTATTATATTTGTATATGTGGTATATTTTGCTGTATTGCAATTAAAAAGATGAGTACTTGCGGAAGAGGGTATCTTTGTTAATTAAGGGGCGATACGCTATGACATGGGCAGACTATATGACAATGGCGGCACAACATTCAAAAGGCAGTACCCAGCATTGGTTTCGCTATATATGTAAATATATTGACAAATGCGGTACGGTCTTCTCCCCTGCGGATGTGGATGCGCTATGCGCTGACGATACACTTACTTTGTTTCAACGGGTATCTCTTCGTGCCGCATTTTCAGAAAATACTCTCACGCGAGAACATATTTTGTCCTTAAATCGGTCTGCCACCACTCCGTTGTTAGATGTGGTAAGAGCGAAAACAGTAAATGGTGCCGATGAAAACCATAAATTTTGAGGTTCTATTCCACAGACTGAATAGCGCTTTGTCAGAAATAGGGCAGCAGCTTGAATTAGTGTGCTGCGGCGGCTATGTGATGCAATTGCATGGGTACAAGACCACGGCGGATGTAGATGCGTTCTTCAAAACAAATGCACAAATTGATAAAGCCATCAAAAAAGTTGGTGACGAATTTGGTATAAATATGCCGGATGAATTGTGGCTCAACAATTCAGTAGCCAACTTGAATCCCATCCCCCCTGCCGTGCATCAGGAACCTGTCCTCCAACTTTCAAATCTGACAGTTAAAGTGGTCGATATAGTATACCTGATGGGCATGAAACTTCACAGCGGGAGAAATCGAGATATAAAAGACGTTGCGGCCGTTTTAACCAATGATGCAGATAAAGCCCCACTGGAACTTTTTGAAACACTAAGAGCGATAGGCTTCAACATAGATATATCCACACTTTTGGAGGCTTTTGGTTTGGCCCGTGGTCTTAAGTGGCTTTCAGATTTCTACATGGCTCATGAATTAGAGCTAAAAAAGTATTTCTAAACTGCAATGTCTTTCAACAAAGGGATGATATTATAATGAAAGCTATTGCCAATTAGTGCGGAGGTTCCGCACCAATTTAATTGGACACATTTTGTTGAATTGTTAAAAATGCCTAACTATATATTTATTTTATAAACTAAAGATGTATATGCGCTGTTTTGATACTGCTAAGGTGTATTTATCTATTCCCACTCCATTCATAACTTCCCAATCTCCTCCCTGCCAAGTCTGGTAAACCTCATAATTTTTGAATGCTTCGCATATGTCATCTCTTAAAGCCCAAGCATTTTCATCGCTTCATCCAAAGGCACCCCGTTTTTAATTAGTTCTGCTAGTTTTTTTGCTCCTTCTTCTCTGCCCTTGTTCACGCCATCCGCAAATCCATTTATTTTAGCGGTATGTATTGCGCTGTTAACACTCGACCTGTCTCCCCAGTACGCGTCATAAGCAGCTTTCTCGTTTTTATTCATTTTTAAGTAGTCTAATTTTTCT